>DASQNB010000600.1:0-7095 GCA_035645175.1 Geodermatophilus sp. | reverse complement strand
GGGACCGGCGCGGCCGGGCCGTACTCGGCGATCAGGGTGGGCAGGTCGACGCCGTACTCCTCGGCGGCCCGCCCCTCCAGCGCCTCGATGCGGTAGCGCTGCTCGGCGCGGGCCACCTCGTCGCGGTGCACCTCGTCGGTGAGCCGCTCCAGCTCGGCAGTGGCCGCGCGGACGGCGACGCGCACCTCCAGCAGCTCGGCCTCTCCCGCGGTACGCACCCGCGCCAGCTCGTCGCGCTCCGTGGCGGCCCGGGCCAGGGACGAGGCCAGCGCGGTGAGCGCCGACTCCGCCGCCGTCCGCACCCCGGCGGCGACCTGCGCGCCGCGCTCGCGGGCCACCCGGGCAGCGGCGGCGCGCTCGCGGGCCGCGCGCTCCTGGCGGGCCTGCCGCCGCAGCGACTCCGCCCGTCCGGACAGCGCCCGGGCCCGCTCCTCCGCGGTGCGCACGGCCAGCCGCGCCTCGGTCTCGGCCTGCCGGGCGGCGGCCGCCTCCAGCCGCAGCCGGTCCCGCTCGGCCGGGTCGGGCTCGTCGGCGACCGGCGCGGCCTCGGCCTGGGCCAGCCGCTGCTCCAGGCCGGCGAGGGCGGTGTGCGCCTGCTCGAGCGCCTGCTCGGCCCGGACGCGGGCGGCGGCGGAGCGGTCGGCCTCGGCGGTGGCCGACCGGGCGGCCGCGCCGAGCTCGGCCAGCTGCGCGGCGACGGCGGAGCGGGTGCGGTCGGCCGCCTGGCGCGCGGCCAGGGTCTCCTCGACGTCGGCGGAGCGCTCGCGGGCGGTCTCCCGCGCCGCGGCCAGCCGGTCGGCGAGCTCGGCGGCGCGGGCGGACGCGGCGGCCAGCTCCCGGTCGGCGTCGTCCACCCGGGCGCGGACCTCGAGCCCGGAGGGTGCGTCGGACTGGCCGCCCACCGACCAGTCGGAGCCGACCAGGTCGCCGTCGGCGGTCACCGCGCGCACCCGCGGGTGGGTGCCGACGAGGGTGACCGCGGCGTCGAGGCCGGGCACGACGGCGACCCGGTCCAGCACGCGGTCCAGGGCGGGGTGCAGCTCCTCCGGGGCGTCGACGAGGTCGCGGGCCCAGCGCACGCCCTCGGGCAGCGGTGGCCAGCCGTCCCGGGGCAGCGCGGGCAGGCCGCCGGTGACCAGCAGCCCGGCCCGGCCGCCGGCGACGTCCTTGAGGTGCGCGAGCGCGGCGGCGGCGCCGGCGACCGAGTCGACGACGAGGGCGTCGGCCATGCCGGCGAGCGCGGCGGCCAGCGGCACCTCCGCGCCGGGCGCGACGGTGACCCGCTCGGTCACCGGGCCGAGCACGGCGGGCAGGCCGGCGGCGAGCACGGCGGCGGCGCCGTCGGCCGGCGCCAGGCCCTGGGCGAGGGTGTCCCGGCGGGCCTGCCAGGAGGCGCGGTCGCGCTCGGCGGCCCGTTCGGCGGCGACCAGCTCGGTGACCGCCCGCGCCGCCTCGGCGTGCGCGGCGACGGCGTCGGAGTGGGCGGTGACCAGCGCGACGTCCCCGTCCTCCTGGTCAGCCACAGCCGCACGGCGCTCGGCCAGCCGCCCGGCGGCGACCTCGGCGCGGTCGGCGGCCTCCCCGGCGGCCAGCGCGAGCCGCTCGATCTCCGACTGGCCCGCGGTGACGCGCGAGCGGGCCGCCGCGACCTGACCGGAGAGCCGGGCCAGGCCCTCCCGGCGGTCGGCCAGCGCGCGGGCGGCGGCGACCCACGCCCGCTCGGCCTCGGCGAGCGCGGTCTCCAGCTCGGTGCGGGCGGCGACGGCCGTCGCCAGCCGGCCGCGCTCGGCGTCCAGGCCCGCCGCGAGCTGGGCCTCGGTGGCGGCGACCCGCTCGGCCTCGGCCTCCAGCTGGTCGGGGTCGCGGCCGGCGGCGTCCGCCGGCGGGGCCGCGGAGAGGTGGCGGTGCCGCTCGGCGGCCAGCTGGGCGATGCCGCGGAAGCGCTCGGTCAGGGCGGAGAGCCGGTACCAGGTGTCCTGGGCAGCGGCGAGCAGCGGGGCGTCGGCCGCGAGCCGGGTCTCCAGTGCCGACTCCCGCGCCGACGTCCGGGCCAGCTCGGCCTCGACCACGGCGCGCCGCTGCCGTGCGGCGGTCTCGTCGGCGACGTCCTGCTCCAGGGCGTCGCGCAGCTGCACGAGGTCGTCGGCGAGCAGCCGGAGCCGGGCGTCACGCAGGTCGGCCTGCACGCCGGCCGCGCGGCGGGCCACCTCGGCCTGCCGGCCCAGCGGCTTGAGCTGGCGGCGCAGCTCGGCGGTGAGGTCCCCGAGCCGGTCGAGGTTGGCCTGCATCGCCTCCAGCTTGCGGAGGGCCTTCTCCTTGCGCTTGCGGTGCTTGAGGACGCCGGCGGCCTCCTCGATGAAGGCGCGGCGGTCCTCGGGGCGGCCGGAGAGGACCGCGTCGAGCTGGCCCTGGCCGACGATGACGTGCATCTCCCGGCCGATCCCGGAGTCGCTGAGCAGCTCCTGGACGTCGAGCAGCCGGACCTTGTCCCCGTTGATCTCGTACTCGCTCTCCCCGGAGCGGTACATGCGCCGGGTGATCGAGACCTCGGTGTAGTCGATCGGCAGCGCACCGTCGGCGTTGTCGATCGTGAGCGTCACCTCGGCCCGGCCGAGGGCGGGGCGGCCGGCGGTGCCGGCGAAGATGACGTCCTCCATCTTGCCGCCGCGCAGGCTCTTGGCGCCCTGCTCGCCCAGGACCCAGGCGATGGCGTCGACGACGTTGGACTTCCCGGAGCCGTTGGGGCCGACGACGGCGGTGATCCCCGGCTCGAGGCGCAGGGTCGTCGCGGACGCGAAGGACTTGAAGCCCTTCAGCGTCAGGCTCGACAGGTGCACAGGAGTGAGAACTCAGCCGCGAGGCGCAGCCCCGGCCCCGTCCCGGGGCCCGCCCTGAGCTTGCGAAGGGTGGGGAGGACGGGGTCCTCTTTCAGGCGAGCGCGGGCTCGGCGTTGTCGCCGGCCAGACTGAGCAGCTCGTGGGCGATGGCGGCGTCCCGCTGGGCGCGCAGTTCCTGCAGTTCCTGCTCCAGCCGACGCACCCGGGCCCGCAGGACGGCGTTCTCCTCGACTACTCGGAGCTCCGCGGGGGGGACGAGGTGACCGAACAGGGCCTTGGCCATGGCGACAACGGCCTTTCGACTGCGTGAGGGGATGACCTGCGCCCCGTTCGACGGTCGGCGCGGTCCGTGTGTTCCCAGGGTGACAGGCCTGGACACGCAGGTCAACGGGCACACTGCAGACCCATCGTGTCAGGTCGGTGTCACGTTCGTCACGCCGTCGTGAACCCGGCGCTCCCCCGGACCGGCTCGTCCCGGACGTCGACACCCGTCACCGCGCCCGGCGCCCGCGGGCCCTCCAGGTCGGCCAGGACGGCGGCCACCGCGGCGTCCGGCCCCTCGAGCACGACCTCGACGCGACCGTCGGGCAGGTTGGTCGCCGACCCGGCCAGGCCCGCGGCGTCGGCGCGCCCACGGACGAACCAGCGGTAGCCGACGCCCTGCACGTCGCCCGAGACCAGGGCCACGACACGACGCCGGCCGTCCTGCCCGGTCACGGCTCCCATGGTTCGCTCCCGCGGGGCGCTCCGCTCCTCGCTGCGATGCTCACGCCTCTGTCCGCTCACGGTCGGCGCGCCCTCGGGCGCGGCTGGCAGTGCGGGCAGCTGTAGCTGGACCGGTTCATGAAGGACTCGCGCACGATCGGCGTCCCGCACCGTGGGCAGGGCCGGTCGGCCTGGCCGTAGACGGCCAGGTGCCGGGAGAAGTAGCCGCTCTGCCCGTTGACGTCGACGTAGAGCGAGTCGAAGGACGTCCCGCCCTGCGCCAGGCTCTCGGTGAGCACGTCGCGCACCCCCTCCAGCAGGTCGGCCACCTGGGCCCGGGTGAGCCGGTCGGTGGGGCGGGCGCCGTGCAGCCGAGCCCGCCACAGCGACTCGTCGGCGTAGATGTTGCCCACCCCGCCGATCAGCGTCTGGTCCAGCAGCGCCCGCTTGACCTCGGTGCGGCGGCGGCGCAGGGCGGCGGTGAACCCGTCGGCGTCGAAGGACCCGTCCAGCGGGTCGATGGCGATGTGCGCCAGCCGCTTGGGCAGCTGCTCCCCATCCGCGTCCTCGACCGCGAGCCCACCGAAGGTGCGCTGGTCGACGAAGCGGAGCTCCCGCCCGCCGTCGTCGAAGGTGAACCGGGCGCGCAGGTGGGGCCCGTCGGGCTGCGAGGGCTTCTCGACCAGCAACTGGCCGCTCATGCCCAGGTGGGCGACGAGCGCCTGCCCGGCGGGGGTGCCGTCGGCCTCGGCCAGCGGCAGCCACAGGTACTTGCCGCGGCGGTGGGCGGCCGCGAGGGTGCGCCCGGTCAGCGCGGCGACGAAGTGCTCGGTGCCCTCGAGGTGGCGACGGACGGCGCGCGGGTGGTGCACCTCGACGGCCGCGACGGTGCGCCCGGCCACCCAGCGCTCCAGGCCGCGCCGGACCACCTCGACCTCGGGCAGCTCGGGCACGCCGGCTCAGCCCGCGCCGGACCCGGCCGGCACCACACCGGCCGCACCTGCGCCGTCGAGCACCGCGCCGTCCCCGCCGTCCGGTCCCGCACCGTCGGAGAGGGCAAGCCAGGCGGCCTCGGCCGCCTCCTGCTCGGCGGCCTTCTTGGTGCGCCCGCCCCCGCGGCCGTGCACCGTGCCGGAGAGGACGACCGAGGCGGTGAAGGTCTTGGCGTGGTCGGGGCCGGTGTCCTCGACCACGTAGGTCGGGGCGCCCAGCCCCAGGCGGGCGCCGAGCTCCTGCAGGCTGGTCTTCCAGTCCAGGGCGGCGCCGCGGGTGGCGGCCCGGTCGAGCAGCGGGTCGAACAGCCGGTGCACGATCGCGGCGGCGACGTCCAGGCCGAGCCCGACGTGCACCGCGCCGATGAGCGCCTCCACCGCGTCGGCGAGGATCGAGTCCTTCTCCCGGCCGCCGGTGGTCTCCTCGCCGCGGCCGAGCAGCAGGTGCGGGCCCAGACCGCCGTCCCCGAGCCGGCGGGCGACATCGGCCAGGGAGGTCATGTTGACCACCGAGGCGCGCAGCTTGGCCAGCCGCCCCTCGGGCAGCTCGGGGTGGCGCCGGTAGAGCTCGTCGGTGACGACGAGGCCGAGCACCGAGTCCCCGAGGAACTCCAGGCGCTCGTTGGTGGGCAGCCCGCCGTGCTCGTAGGCGTAGGAGCGGTGGGTCAGCGCCAACGCCAGCAGGCCGCCGGGCAGCTCGACGCCGAGGGCGTCGAGGAGCCAGGCGGCCGCGCGGTCGGCGTGTGCGGCACCGGCCGGGGACCGGCCGGTGGTCCCACCCGCGGCGGGCTGGGTGCCGGCGACCGTCGTCCCCACTGCTGGTCCTGTCGGCGTCAGACCGAGAGGACCTGACGGCCCGCGTACTGGCCGCAGTTCTGGCAGGCCTGGTGCGGCGGCTTGGGCTGACCGCAGGCCCGGTTCGGGCACGGCGTCAGGGTGGGCGCGGAGGCCTTCCACTGCGAACGCCGGGCGCGGGTGTTGGAGCGGGACATCTTCCGCTTCGGGACGGCCACGTCAGTTCTCCTCTGGGTTGTCCGCGCCGGGGGTGCCCGGAGCGGAGGCGAAACGGTCGGCGAGCCCGGCCCAGCGCGGGTCGAGCTGCTCGTGCGTGTGGTCGGCGGGCAGGTCGTCGAGCCGCTGCCCGCAGTCGACGCACAGCCCGGCGCAGTCCTCGGTGCAGGTCGGCGCCAGCGGGAGGCTCAGCACGACGAGGTCGCGGACCATCGGCTCGAGGTCGATGTGCTCGCCCTCGACGCGGCGGACCTCGTCCTCCTCGCTGGTGGCCTCCGTGGTGCTGCCCTCGTAGGCGAACAGCTCCTGGACGTCGAGCTCGAGGGTGTCCTCGATCGGCTCCAGGCAGCGGGCGCAGGAGCCGACGACGGGGACCTCGACCTCGCCGGAGACGAGCACGCCCTCCATCACCGACTCCAGCCGCAGCCGCAGCGAGACCTCGGCCCCCTGGGGGACGCCGATGAGCTCGACCCGCCAGTCCGCGGGCGCCGGAAGCGTGCGCTCCAGCTCGTGCATCGAGCCGGCACGGCGGCCCAGCTCGCGCAGGTCCACGGACCAGGGGTTGGCGGCGCGACGCCGGGCGTCCGGGGACGCGGCGCCTGGGCGGGGCGGCGGTGCGGCAGGCATGTGGGTACTCGCGGTTGGCGTCGGGGAGGTGGCCAGCCGGGGCACGTGGACCTCCGGCGGTCGGACCAGGAGCCAAGACTACCCGATGGGCCAGGAGCGCCGTCCGGCGCGGCGGCGGAGGAGACGGCCCCGTCCAGGCGGCCCTCCCGCAGGGTCCCGCCGCGAGCCTGGTGAGGTACTGGACCGGCCATCCTTCAGGGACCCACGCCGAGCGTGCGAGGCGTGGGGAGGACGGCGGCCCCCGTGCAGGGCCCGCCGCGAGCGTGCGAGTGGCGAGATGGAACGGCCCCCCTGCAGGGTCCCGCCGCGAGCCTGCGAGCGGCGGGGGGCAGGGGGGTCCTTCTACTACTCGCGGAGGCTGGACCGCGCCTTCTCCACCGAGCGGAGCATCCGCTCCAGCGTGCCGCCGAAGTCGGCCAGCCGGCTGTCGACGTACTCGTCGACCTCGGTGCGCATGCGGGCCACGTCCACCGCGGTCTGCGCCCCGAGCTCGTCGGCGCGGTCGACCGCCCCCCGGTAGACCTCGGTCTCGCTGATCAGCCGCTCGTGCTCGGCCTGCGCGGCCGCAAGGATCTCGGCCTGCTGGACCTGTGCGTCGGCGAGGACCGCCTCGTGGTGCCGGCGGGCCTCCTCGACGATCTGCTCGGCCTCCTCCTCGGCCCGGGCGAGCAGGTCCTCGGCCTCGGCCTGGGCGCGGGCGAGGAGGTCGTCGCGCTGCCGGCGGGCCGTGCCGAGGATCTCCTCGCGCTGCCGCCGGGCCGCGCCCACCACCTGCTCGGTCTCGCTGCGGGTGCGGCCGGTCAGCCGCTCGGCCTCGGCCTGCGCCTGCTGGAGGATCTCGGTGCGCTGCTCGACGATCGCGCCGGCCTTGTGCACCTCGGCGGGCAGGTTCTCCCGGAGGTCGTCGAGCAGGTCGAGCAGGA
>DASQNB010000599.1:0-2880 GCA_035645175.1 Geodermatophilus sp. | reverse complement strand
ACCCGCGCTGGGCCGAGAGCGGCTGGCGGGCGCTCGCGGACAAGGCGCTGGCCGCGCTGGAGGCCGCGGAGCCGGGCAGCGACACCCAGCTGCAGTGGTCGCGCACCCTCGCCGGCGCCGCCCGCACCGAGGAGCACGCCGTCGTGCTGCGCGGTCTGCTCGACGGCTCGCGCGTCGTGGAGGGCCTGCAGGTCGACGCCGACGCCCGCTGGGCCCTCCTGCACGGGCTGGTCGCCATCGGCGCGGCCGGGGACGCCGAGATCGCCGCCGAGGAGGCGCGCGACGCCACCGCGACCGGGGTGCGGCGGGCCGCGACCGCGCGGGCGCTGCGCCCGACGGCGGAGGCCAAGGAGGAGACCTGGACCCGGGCCTTCACCGACGACACCGTCCCCAACGCGGTGCACGAGGCGATGCTGCAGGGCTTCTGGCACCCGGCCCAGCGGGCGCTCACGGCCGGCTACGTCGAGCGGTACTTCGCCGACATCCGCCCGCTGTGGGACCGCCGTCCCGGCGAGGTCGCCAAGAACGCGGTGCAGTACCTGTTCCCGCCGGTGGTCGAGCTGCGCACGGTCCAGGCCGCCGACGCGTGGCTGGCCGAGGAGGACCACCCCGCGCCGCTGCGCCGGCTGGTCGCCGAGGGCCGCGACGGGATCGCCCGGTCCCTGCGCGCCCGGGAGCGGGACGCCGCCGAGAGTGACTGATGCGTTGAACGTGAGAGGCCCAGGACCCGGCGGGTCCTGGGCCTCTCACGTTCAACGGTGCCCCTCCGCAGGCGGCCTCCCTGCAGGGTCCCGCCGCGAGCCTGCGAGTGGCGGGGGGCAGGACGGGGTCCTCAATGGGTGCGCAGGCCCCGGGGGTGGCCGGCCTGGTCCGACAGCTGGCGCAGGCCGTTGACGATGCCGCCGACCAGGTCGCCGGAGGCGAAGGCGTTGGTCATCGACAGCACGGCCAGCGCGCAGGCCCGGTCGGGCAGCCGGCGCGCCGCCGCGGCGCCGGTGATGACCTCGACGACCCGCTGACCGGGTGAGACGGCGATCAGCACCGACTCGGGCAGGTCGTGCCAGGAGTGCGCGGAGCGCTCGAAGAGCTCCTCGGCGCGGGCGCGGGTCTGCGCGCCGAGGTCACCGATGTAGAGGGTGAAGCGCAGCCCGGTCTCCCGGGAGGACATGGTCAGCGCCTCGTCCAGGCGCAGCAGCTCCTGGTAGGTGAAGATCGAGTCCGGGGCCTCGGACTCGTCGGCGCGCGTGGGCATCGTGCCGGCGGACGTCGCCGTGTCGTGCGACGTCGCATCGAGAACGCGGGTCATCTCCGGCCTCCGTGGGGGCTCGCAGGGGTCTCGGGGGCGGGACGGCGGACGGCCACGCCGCTCACCACGTTCCGCGGGCGCCGCCGAAGGGGCGGGCGGCCGCTGCGGCCGAGGGCCCGGCGGTCAGGGCGTGGGAACCGCGGGCGCCGCGGGCGCCGTCAGCAGCGACGTGCGGCGCCGTCGGCGCGCCGGGCTGGCCGGTGTCGCGCTCGCCGTGCTGCTCGGGGTACAGCGAGGAGCCCAGCGCCGTGGTGCCGTCGCCGGGGACGGCGGCCGGGCCGGGCCCCTCGGCGCCGTGCCCACCACCAGCCGGGTGCGGCTCGTACCAGACCGGCTCGTACTCCCACGGTTGGCCGGGCTTGTAGCGCACCTTCTTGCGCCGCCCGGGGACGAGGGTGAGCAGGGCCAGGACGGCCACCACGGCCAGCGGGGCCACCGCGTAGACGAGGAGGGTCTCGACGACGGTCACGCCCCTCAACCTACCGGCAGCCGCCCGCGGCTTCCTGATCAGTCCCAGGACGGCGGGTGGCGGTGCGCCCACGGCCGCGCGGCCTCCAGCTGGGCGGCCAGCGCGACCAGCGTGACCTCGTCGGCCGGGCGCCCGACCAGCATCGTCCCGACCGGCAGCCCGTCGGGGGTCCAGGACAGCGGGACGCTGACCGCCGGCTGGCCGGTCACGTTGAAGACCGCGGTGAAGGCGGCGTAACGCTTCTGCCGCTCGAAGTCCGCCGCGCCGTCCCCGTCGGCGTCGAACCAGCCCAGCGGCCGCGGCGTCATCGTGGTGACCGGCGCCAGCAGCACGTCGTAGCCGGCGGTGGCGGTGAGGAACCGGCGGGCGAACAGCCGCAGCGCCGTGAGCGCCTCCATGGCCGCCCGCGCCGAGAGCGCCAGACCGCGGGCGCGCAGCTCCCGGGTGAGCGGCCGCAGCTCACCGACCCGCGCCTGCGGCACCGGCAGCAGCGTCCCCGACAGGGTCCACACCCGCTCGAAGGCGGGGAGCACGTCGGGGCCGAGCAGCCCGGGCGGGGTGTCCTCGACCTCGTGGCCGAGCTCCTCGAGCAGCCGGGAGGCGTCGTCGAAGGCCTCCTGGACCGCCGGCTCCAGCCCGGCGTCGGGCATGGGTGACTCCAGGTACCGGCCGATGCGCAGCCGGCCCGGCGGGCGGTCGGCCGCGCCGAGGAAGGTCTCCCCCGGCGGCAGCGGTGGCGCCCAGGCCGGGTCGCCGGTCACCGGCCCGGCCATCACGTCGAGCACCGCCGCGACGTCTCGGACGGTGCGCGCGAGCGGGCCGTTCACGCCCAGCCCGGTGACGTCACCGCCCAGCGGGGCGTTGCTCACCCGGCCACGGCTGGGCTTGAGGCCGACCAGCCCGTTGATGCTCGCCGGGATGCGGATGGACCCGCCGCCGTCACTGCCCTGCGCGAACGGCAGCATCCCCGCGGCCACCGCGACCGCCGCTCCCCCGCTGGAGCCGCCGGCCAGCCGGGTGGGGTCCCACGGGCAGCGGGCCGGGCCGACCAGCGCGTTGTCGGTGTAGCAGGGGAACCCGAACTCGGGTGTGTTCGTCTTGCCGA
>DASQNB010000598.1:0-3010 GCA_035645175.1 Geodermatophilus sp. | reverse complement strand
GGTGCTCGACGACAGCGGACACTGGCCGATGCTCGACGACCCCGTGGCGCTCGAGCAGGTCGTCCTGCCGTTCCTCGCGCGGGCCACGGCCGGGAGCGCGGCGGCTGCGGGGTAGCTGCGCGCCGTCCGGTGGCAGGGCGGCGCGGGGGTGTCCAGGCTGGCGCGGGTGAGGCTCTCGGCGACCGTCCTGGACACCCCCGACCCGCCGGGTCTGGCGCGCTTCTACCAGCGGCTGCTCGGCTGGCCGCTGGTCGAGGACACCCCGCAGTGGGCCCGGCTGCGACCCGAGGACGGTGGTTCGGGGCTGTCCTTCCAGCTGGCGGCCGACCACGTCCCGCCGGTGTGGCCGGCCGGCCCCGGCGACCCGCGGATGCAGCTGCACCTCGACATCGAGGTCGACGACCTCCAGGCCGCGGTCGCGCTCGCCGTCGAGGCCGGCGCCACGGTGGCCGCGTTCCAGCCGCAGGAGGGTGTGCGGGTCTGTCAGGACCCCGCCGGCCACCCGTTCTGCCTGTTCCTGCCCGGGTGGTGACCGTCAGCCCACGTTCGGGCCGTAGTGCGGGTGCAGCTGGGCGGCCCGGTCCACCTCCTCCGGCGTGAGCAGGACGACGGTGCGGACGGCGGCCACCCCGCCCGCGCTGATGGTCAGCGACAGCGCGGCGGCGGCCGCGGTGTCGGGCAGGTCGACGAGCGCGTAGACGTCGTCCTCACCGAGGGAGAAGTCGAAGGTCTCCAGCCTTCCCCCGAGGTCCAGGACGGCGTGCTCGAAGACGCTGCGGCGGGTCGACCCGCCGCCGGACAGCACGGCCCGCGCCCCCTGGGCCTGGTAGCGGGCGATGACCAGGAAGCGGGCCACGGGTCCTCCTCTCGGCGGGGTGCCGCCGATGCTGGCGCTCCCCGGGATCCGGCCGCAACCCGGTCGACCGGTCCGCCCGGCGTCCCTACGCTGCGCCCGTGCTGCCCGACGGCCTCACCGCCCGCCCGCTCACGGCGGACGACGTCGACGCGGCGGCGGACCTGCTGGCCGCCGCAGAACCGGTCGACGACACCGGCGAGCACCTCGACGCCGACGACCTCACCGAGTGGTGGGTCAACGACGTGGTCGACCTGCCGCGCGACGGCCGCGCGGTGTGCGCCGCCGACGGCACCTTCGTGGCGTGGGCCGCGGTCGTGTCCCTGGGCGGCGCGCGCGAGGACCACCGCATCGGGCTCGAGGGCCGCGTGCACCCCGGCTGGCGGGGGCGTGGCATCGGGCGGGCGCTGCTGGACTGGCAGGTGCGGCGCGGCGCGGAGGTCCACCGGCGCGACCACCCGGAGCTGCCTGCGCGGCTGACGGTGTCGGTGTGCCCGGGGATGGCGTCGCTGGCGTCGCTGGCGCGCCGGGCCGGGTTCACCGCCGAGCGGTGGTACGCCGACATGGAGCGGCCGCTGGCCGGGCTCCCGGGGGTCCCGGCCGTGCCGGGCGTCGAGCTGGTCCCGTTCACCTGGGAGCGGGACGACGAGGTACGGCGGGCGCACAACGCGGCCTTCACCGACCACCACGGCTCGGCCGAGCGCGACGCGACGGCCTGGGCCACCTGGTACACCGGCCAGCGCGCGTTCCGGCCGGAGCTGTCGGTGCTCGCCCTCGTCGACGGGGCGGTGGCCGGCTACGTGCTCACCTACGTCTACGACGCCGACACCCGCGCGACCGGCCTCCAGCAGGCCCACCTCGGGCAACTCGGCGTCCTCCGCCCCGCCCGCCGGCGCGGCATCGCCTCGGCCGCCGTCCTCGCCGCCCTACGGGCCGGTGCGGCCGCCGGCTGCGACACCGGCGGACTGCAGGTCGACACCGCGAACCCGACCGGCGCCCTCGGCCTCTACCAGCGGCTCGGCTTCGCACCCATCCGCACCCGCGTCCAGTGGACGCGCACGTCCCCGCCCGCGGCATGAGCTGGGCGGGCCCGGGGGTCGTCGAGCTCCCCTCCGGGGTCCGGGTGCGCGGCCGCCGGCTGGGCACCCCGGCGTCCCCGGCCGACCGGGCGGTCGTCCTCGGCGGCGGCCCCCTGCCGCCGTGGCCGGCCCGGCGGGTGCGCTGGCCGGACTTCTGGGTGCCGCTGGACCGCGGCGACGCGCTCGCCGCCCTGGCCGAGGCGCTCGGCCGGGCGCGAGCGGGGGAGCGGGTCGAGGTGGCGTGCCGCGGCGGGGTGGGCCGCACCGGCACCGCGCTGGCCGCGCTCGCCGTCCTCGACGGGCTGCCGGCTCCCGACGCCGTCCGGTGGGTCCGCGACCGGTACCACCCCCGCGCGGTGGAGACGCCGTGGCAGCGGCGCTGGCTGCGCTCGCTCGGGCCGGGGTGCGGCCCCGTCCCGGGTCCCGGCCCCCTGTAGGGCCCCGCCGCCGGCCTTCCTGCAGGGTCCCGCCGGGAGCCTGCGAACGGTGGGGGCAGGAGGGTCCTTGCACGGTGGGGGCAGGGGGTCCTCCTACGAAGGGCGGGGAGGACGGGCGGCCCCCTCCAGGGCACCGCCCCGAGCTTGCGAGGGGTGGGGAGGAGGGGGTCCTCTAGGGTCCGGGCATGGTCAGCGTCGATCAGCCAGCACCCCAGGACCCTGCCCCCCGGGACCCTGCTCCCCGGGACACCGCCCGCGCGCACCGCGCCGTCGAGCCGCTGCACAACCACGTCTACTTCTCACCCGAGCAGGACGAGTACCTGACCGCGGTCGGGCTGCGGCCGGGCCGGATGTGCTACTTCGCCGGGCGGGCGGCCGCGATGGGCGCGGTCGGGCCGGGCACCGTCGTCGCCACCTTTGCGAACTTCGCGCCCGCGCTGGTGGCCCGGCACGTGCCGCGCGCCTGGACCCTGGCGGGCCCGGAGCAGGTGCTCGCCGCCCGCCTCGACGGCGCCCGCGCCTCGCTGACCCGGCTGCTCGGCGGCGCGGACGCCGCAGCCGCGCCGGAGGTGGCCGAGCTGGCCGACCTGCTGCGCGAGGCGTGCAGCGCCCTGACGCCCGAGGGCCGCCCGCTCTACGCC
>DASQNB010000597.1:0-14422 GCA_035645175.1 Geodermatophilus sp. | reverse complement strand
CATGGCCGTCTTCGGGGCGACGGTGTCCTACGTGCTGATGATGGTCAGCCACATCGTGCTGCGCCGCCGCGAGCCGGACCTGCCGCGCCCGTACCGGACGCCGGGCGGGACGGCGACCACCGGCGTCGCGCTGGTGCTCGCCGCGGCTGCGGTCGTGGCCACCTTCCTGGTCGACGTCACCGCGGCGCTGTGGACGCTGGCCGCCTACGCGGCCTTCCTGGCGTACTTCGCCCTCTACAGCCGCCACCACCTGGTGGCGTCGGCGCCGGAGGAGGAGTTCGAGCTGCTGGCCGACGCGGAGGAGGACGTCAGATGACCGAGCTCGCGAGGTCGTCCACGTGCCCAGCACGGCCTGCCACGAGACCGACGCGCGCCAGCGAGGAGGGATCGTGACAGCCAGGCGGGCCACCGTCGGCGGGCACACGTACGAGTTCCCGACGCTGGTCGAGCTCATGGCCAAGGCGACGCCGGCCCGCTCCGGGGACGTCCTCGCCGGGTGCGCCGCGGAGTCGGCCGCCGAGCGGGTCGCCGCGCAGACGCTGCTCGCCGACCTGCCGCTGGCCACCTTCCTCGACGAGCAGGTGGTCGGCTACGAGGAGGACGACGTCACCCGGTTGATCCTGGACACCCACGACCCGGCCGCCTTCGCGCCGGTCGCGTCGTTGACGGTGGGGGGGTTCCGCGACCGGCTGCTGGCCTGGGCCGCCGCCGGCGACGAGGCGGCGATCAGCGGCCTGGCCCCCGGGCTGACCCCGGAGATGGTCGCGGCCACGTCGAAGCTGATGCGCAACGCCGACCTGGTCGCCGTCGGCCGGCGCACCCGGGTGGTCACCGGCCTGCGCAGCACCCTGGGCCTGCCCGGCCGGCTGGCCTCCCGGCTGCAGCCCAACCACCCGACCGACGACCCGCTGGGTGTGACGGCGTCCATCGTCGACGGATTGCTGCAGGGCTGCGGCGACGCCGTCATCGGGATCAACCCGGCCACCGACTCGCCGGCCCGCACCGTCGCGCTGCTGGAGCTGGTCGACGAGGTGGTCACCCGGTACGGCATCCCGACCCAGTCCTGCGTGCTGGCGCACGTCACGACGACGCTGCGGGCGCTGGAGGCCGGTGCGCCGGTCGACCTGGTGTTCCAGTCGGTCGCCGGCACCCAGCCGGCCAACCGCGGCTTCGGCGTCACCCTCGACCTGCTGGCCGAGGCGCGGGCCGGCGCGCTGGCCCTGGGCCGCGGGACGGTCGGTCGGAACGTCACCTACTTCGAGACCGGGCAGGGCTCGGCGCTGTCGGCCGACGCGCACCGGGGCATCGGTGGCCGGCCGGTCGACCAGCAGACGCTGGAGGCCCGCGCCTACGCCGTCGCCCGGCACTTCGAGCCGTTGCTCGTCAACACCGTCGTCGGGTTCATCGGCCCGGAGTACCTCTACGACGGCAAGCAGGTGCTGCGCGCCGGGCTGGAGGACCACCTCTGCGGCAAGCTGCTCGGCCTGCCGATGGGCGTGGACGTCTGCTACACCAACCACGCCGAGGTCGACGAGGACGACATGGACTCGTTGATGCTGCTGCTCGGCGCGGCGGGCTGCACGTTCCTCATCGCCGTCCCCGGGATGGACGACGTGATGCTGCACTACCAGTCGCTGGCCTTCTCCGACGTCCTCACCACCCGCTCGGTGCTCGGGCTGCGGCCGGCGCCGGAGTTCGAGGCGTGGCTGGCGCGGATGGACCTGCTCGACGACGACGGCCGGGTGCGCGAGCTGACCGCCGACGCGCCCGCCGCACGGGCCCTGCTGGCGGCGGCGTCGGCATGACGTCCGCACTCGACCAGCCGCTGCCCCCCGGCGACGACCCGTGGGCGGTGCTGCGCGCGGCCACCCGCGCCCGGGTCGCGCTCGGCCGGGCCGGCGACGCGCTGCCCACCGCCCGCGAGCTGGAGTTCCGGGCCGCGCACGCCGCCGCCCGGGACGCGGTGCACCAGCCGCTGGACCCGGACGTGGTCCGCGAGCAGCTGCCGGGCGTCGAGCTGCTCGAGGTGCACTCGGCCGCGCCCGACCGCGCCACCTACCTGCAGCGGCCCGACCTCGGCCGGCAGCTCGCGGAGGGCACGGAGCTGCCGCACACCGGTGCCGACCTCGCGGTCGTCATCGCCGACGGGCTCTCCCCGCGCGCCGTGCACGAGCACGCCGCCGGACTGGTGGGCGCGCTGCTCGAGCGGCTGCCCGGCTGGTCGGTCGCGCCCCTGGTGCTGGCGCACCAGGCCCGGGTCGCGCTGGGTGACGCGGTCGGCGAGGCGCTGGGCGCCCATGCGGTCGTCGTCCTGGTGGGGGAGCGGCCGGGGCTGTCCTCGGCGGACTCCCTCGGCGTCTACCTGACCTGGGACCCGCGGCCGGGCCGGGCGGACTCCGAGCGCAACTGCGTCTCCAACGTCCGCCCGCCGCACGGGCTGTCCTACGCGCAGGCCGCCGACACCGTCGCCGGCCTGCTGACCGCGGCGCGCGAACTCGGCGCCTCCGGCGTGGTGCTCAAGGACGAGGGCCCCGCGCTGCCCGCCGGGGCCGGCTGACGCCTCACCCGAGGACGGCGTCGACCGCGTACTGGTCCTCGAACGCCTGGTGCCACTCGGTGACCCGGCCGTCGGCGAAGCGGTGGACGTGCATCTCGAGCACGTCGTCGAACGAGCGGTCCCCGCGGCGCGCGCTGGCCCGCAGGACCACCACGCCGTGGGTGTCGTCGGCGAGGACGGTCCGGACGTCGATCCGCAGGGTGCCCTCGGTCAGCTCGCCCAGCCGCGGCACCACGCGCCGCACCCCGTCGCGGCCCCGGTGCACTCCGCTGAGCTGGTTGCGCCCGGCCTCGTGCCACTCGACGTCCTCGGCGAGGAGGTCGTCGAGGGGGCCGAGGTCGCCCTGGGAGAAGGCGTCGTAGGCATCCCGGATCCGCTGCGCGTTGGGGTGTGCCGAAGCGGAGGGCGCCGTGCCGGTCTGCGCTGTCTGGCTGCCTCCTCGCAGTCGTCCCCCGTACGGGTGGAGGACCGCGTCGGCGTCGCCGGGCGGACGACCCAGAACGACGCCCGGCGACACCGGCGGGCGCGAGCAGTGTCGACCCCACCGTCCCGCGAGGGAAGGGGACCGGCCGCGGCCGGGTGTGGCGGTCGCCCTCCGTCCCGGTGCCGGCGGTGCGGGTCAGCGTGCCCGGCTCAGCGTGCTCGGTTCAGCGGGCGTCGGCCTCCTGCCAGGCCAGCCGGCGGCCCACCAGCAGCAGCCGCATGGTCTGCTCGGCGGAGGAGACGAGGAAGTCCGAGGTCTCCTGCAGTGCGTGTTCCAGCGTGCACGGGCGGGTGAGGATCGACGCATAGGCGTCCAGCCCGGCGTCCAGCGCCGCCTGCACCCCCTCGCCGACGGTCCCGCTGAGCGCGATCACCGGGATGTCGCGCAGCGCCGCGCGGCGGGCGACCTCGGCGGGGACCTTGCCGCGCGCACTCTGCCGGTCGATGGCGCCCTCGGCGGTGATGACCAGGTCGGTCCGGTCCAGGAGCTCGTCGAAGTCCAGGTACCGGGTGACGACGTCGAAGCGCGGCTGCAGCCGGGCGCCGAGCAGCGCGCACAGCCCGGCCCCGAGCCCGCCGGAGGCGCCCGAGCCCGGCGCGGTGCGGACGTCCACCCCCAGGTCGGCCTCGAGGACGTCGGCGTAGCGCTCCAGCGCCTCCTCCAGCCGGGCCACGGTCGCCTCGTCGGCGCCCTTCTGCGGGCCGAAGACGCGGGCCACCCCGCGCGGGCCGGTGAGCACGTTGGCCCAGTTGCAGGCGACGTCGATCGGGGTGTCCGCGAGCCGCGGGTCCAGCCCGGACACGTCGACGTGCGCCAGCCGGGTCAGCTCGCCGCCGCCGGGGCCGAGGTCCTCGCCGGCGGCGTCGAGCAGCCGGACGCCGAGGGCCTGGGCCATGCCGGCGCCGCCGTCGTTGGTGCCCGAGTCCCCGCAGCCGACCAGGACGCGCGAGGCCCCGGCGTCCAGGGCCGCGGCGATCAGCTCGCCGACACCGCGGGTGGTCGTCGTCAGCGGGTCGCGCCGGTCGCGGGGCACGTGCCGCAGACCCGCGGCCGAGGCCATCTCCAGCACCGCCGTCGGTCCCGGTGCCGGCCCGCCGGCCGTGCCGGTCTCCGGCGCGGCGAGCAGGCCGAAGTGGGCCTCGACCGGCTCACCGACCGGTCCGGTCACGGTGACCGGCTGCAGGGTGCCGCCGACCGTGCGGACCAGCGCCTGGGCGAAGCCCTCGCCGCCGTCGGGGACGGGGGACTTGCGGATCAGCGCGTCGGGGACGGCCCGGCGCACACCGGAGGCGATGCAGTCGGCGACCTCGTCGGCGCCCAGGCTCTCCTTGAAGCCGGACGGTGCGATCAGCACGCGCAGTCTCATCGGTTCTCCTCGGGGACGGGTGCGGGGTCCGGCCGCCGGTCGGCGGGCCGGGAGACGGGCAGCAGCAGGACCGCGGTGGTCCCGCCGCCGGGGACGGTGCGCAGCTGCAACCGGCCGCCGTGCTGCTCGACGACCGAGGTCGCCAGCCGCAGCCCGGAGCCGCGGCGGGAGACCGGCGGGGTGCTGCCGTCGTAGAGCCAGGCGACGTCGGACTCGGCGAGCCCGCTGCCGTCGTCCTCGACCTCGACGGCGACCGCGTCCTCGTCCGGGGCGGGGACGGCGCGCAGCCGCAGCCGGCCGCCGCGGGCGGGCAGCGCGTCCAGCGCGTTGCGGACCAGCTCGCCGACGGCCTCACGCAGCCGCGCACGGTCGACCAGCAGCGGGCCGGCGTCCGGGTCGACCTCGACGACGGTGCTGATCGAGCGGCGGACGACCTCGTCGGCGAACCGCTCGAGCACGTCGTGCAGCAGGGCGGCCGGCTCGACGGGGGCCAGCTGCAGGTCGACGGGGTAGGCCAGGCTGCCGAGCTGGTCGAGCGTGGCCTCGACGGCGTCGACCCGGGCCAGCAGCGCGGTGGCCGCCCCGGGAGCGGCAGCGCCCGTGGTGAGCGCCGCGGTGTCCTCGCGCAGGCCGGCGACCATCCGGCGCAGCACCAGGCTGGCGTCCTCCAGGGGCGTGCCGGCGGCCCCGGCGGCTGCGGTGGCCGGGGGCCGCCGTCGGGCGGACCGCTCGACGAGGACGTTGTACTCGCGGTTGACCTCGGCGATCTCGTCGTCGCCGTCCTCGGGCAGCCGGGGCGCGGTCTCCCCGCGGTTGAGCGCGCGCAGGGCGTCGCGCAGCCGGCGCACCGGCGTGAACACCCCGCCGGTCAGGTAGGCGCCGACGAGCAGGAGCAGCGAGACGACCCCCGCCCCGGCGACGGCGAGGGTGAGCGTCGCGGTGCTGCGGGCGGCGTCGGCGTCGGCACGCAGCGCGCGGCGCTTGTCGCGGTCGCTCTCGACGGCGGCGGCGGTGAGGTCCTGGAAGGGCTGCACCGCGGTGGCCTCGACCTCGTCCAGCGCGGCGTCGGCCGCTGCCTGCTGGCCGCCCTCGACCAGGTCGAGGACGCGGTCGGCGCCGGCGTCGAGCTGCTCGGCGGCGTCGCGGACGGCCGTCACCTGCGCGCGCTCCCCGTCGTCCTCGACCAGCGCGGCCCACTCGTCGAAGGCGCGGCCCAGCGGCTCCAGCCGGGTCTCGTACTCCGTGCGTGCCCCCTGCTCGCCGCGGACCGCGGCCGGCACCTGGGTGAAGGCCTCGAACGCCAGCGCCCGCACCTCCTGCAGCCGCAGGCTGCGGACGTAGTGGCGCGACAGTGTCTCCTCGGTCTGCCGCCACTGCACGATCGTGTAGCCGGTGACGCCGACCAGGAGCAGGCCGAGCAGACCGAGGGCGACGAAGACCCGGAACAGCTTGCGGCGCAGCGGCCGCGACCCGGCGCTCACAGCGCCAGCCCCAGCGGACTCCACCAGGCGTGGTAGAAGACGACCACCAGGACCACGTGGGCGAGGAGCAGCACCGAGGACAGCCGCAGCAGGTCCGGCGGCTCGAAGGTGTCCTCGTCCAGCTCGGCGTAGAGCAGCAGCGCCTTGCTGCTCACCGGGAACGTCAGGCAGTAGTCCATGCCGACCGTGCCGATGAAGACCAGCGCCACCGGGTCGAGGTCCAGCGACGTGCCCAGGTAGAGCAGGGCCGGCACCAGGGCCGCGGCGCGGGCGGCGTGCGAGGTCATGTAGACGTGCGAGGTCAGCGTCAGCAGCGTCAGGACGAGGAGGACGACGAGCTCCGAGCCGGCCTCGGCGATGCCCGAGGCGGCGAACAGCCGCTCGACGATCCAGCCGGCCGCGCCGGTGTCGATCAGCGCCTCGCCCAGCACGAGGGCGGCGCCGACGAAGACGACCAGGTTCCACTCGACGGCCTTGACGCCGTCCTTCCAGGTCAGCACCCCGATGCCCGGGGCGGTGAGGGCGACGGCGCCGGCGACGGCGACGGTGGCGACCTCGATGCCGTGCACCGACTCGCTGACCCACAGCGCGACCATGGTGAGGGTGACCGCGGCGGTGCGCCGCTCGGACCGGCTCCACGCCGTCTGCGGGCCGGTGGGCACGGTCAGCGGCAGCGCACGCGTGGCCGGCCCCAGGAACATGCGGGAGATGGCGAGACAGGACACCAGGGCCGCGGCCAGGCCGAACGGGATCCCGTAGAGCGCCCACTCGGCGAAGGAGATCCGCTCGTCGGAGAACTCCTCGAGCAGGTCGTTGGCGATCAGGTGCGACCCCGCGCCGACCAGCGTGCTGACCGTCGTCACCAGGATGACCGTGGGCACCAGCAGCGCCAGGGCGCGGGAGACCGACCGGTCGCCGGCGGCTCGGCTGAGGCTGCGGTAGACCGGCAGCATCACCGCGGCGCGGCCCGACGTCGACGGGATGAGCAGCGACAGGGGCAGCAGCAGCAGGGTCATCGACCACAGGACGCCGCCCACGGTGCGCGCCCGGCGGGCCACCAGTCCGGTCAGCCGGCCGGCCAGCCCGGTCCTGGTGATGGCGCCGCCGAGCACGAAGGCGCCGACCATCAGCCAGACGACGTCGGAGGCCAGCGCGTCGTACAGCGCGTCCTGCTCGTCGCCGCCGAGCGCCACGAGCACGAGGACCGCGAGCAGCGCGACCCACGCTGCCGGCAGCCCGGTCATCGACCAGAGCACGATGGCCAGGGCGAAGGCGAACAGCGCGGCCTTGGCCTCCCCGGACAGCGTGGCCGGCAGCAGGACCACGCCGACCCCGACGACCACGAGCGCGGCGACCGGCCGCACGGCGGCGACCGCCCAGGCCGCACGGCGGGGAGCCGGCGGGGGTGGGGGGACGGGCCGGCGGGCGACGAGCAGGGACCCGGCCGGTGACGTCCGGCTGGACAGCTCGAGAACGGTCGGTGAAGGCGGGGGCACGGACCCACGCTAGGTAGCCCGGGGGGAGCCCGTGCCGCAGATGAGGACGTCCTCATCGGATGCTCACCTGCACCCGTGTGTCGCTCTCATCAACGCGGCCGTCCACCCCGGCCGGGGGGCCGGGGTGGACAGCAGGGCGGTCGGCGTCGGTCCGCGCCGCGGAGGTCAGGTCCCGTCGGGGTCCTTCGGCGTGCGAGGGCCCTCGTCGACCCGGGTCTCGACCGAGACCGCGTCGGTCGTGCCGTGGTGGTGGTGCGCCTCCTCGATCTCGTGCACCGCCTCGTCCAGCACGGGGACGTGCACGCCCTTGCGCGGCAGCAGCTTGCGGACCAGCGGCCACAGCAGCACGAGCAGCACGACGGCGTAGACCACCGACGAGAACGGGGTGATCAGGCCGGAGACCTCGCCGTTGCTGATCTGCAGCGCCGTGCGCAGCCGCTCCTCGGCGAACGGGCCGAGGATGACGCCGATGATCGCCGGCAGCACCGGCAGGCCGTAGCGGCGCATCATGAACCCGAGCGCGCCGATGACCAGCAGCAGGAAGAGGTCGAACGGCGAGGCGTTCGCCGCGTACGCGCCGAGGCTGGCGAAGAACAGGATGCCCGCGTACAGGTACGACCGCGGGATCCGCAGCAGCCTGGCCCACACCGGAGCCAGCGGCAGGTTGAGCAGCAGCAGCGCGGTGTTGCCGATGAACAGGCTGGCGATCAGGCCCCAGACCAGCTCCGGCTCGTTGTCGAACAGCTGCGGCCCCGGCTCGATGCCGAAGCTCGTGATCGCCGCCAGCATGACCGCCGCGGTGGCCGTCACCGGGATGCCGAGGGTGAGCAGCGGGACCAGGCCGCCGGCGGCCGAGGCGTTGTTCGTCGCCTCCGGGCCGGCGACACCCTCGATGGCGCCGTGCCCGAACTCCTCCGGGTGCTTGGACAGCCGCTTCTCGGTGACGTAGGAGAGGAACGTCGGGATCTCCGCGCCACCGGCGGGGACCGCGCCGAACGGGAAGCCGATCGCGGTGCCGCGCAGCCACGGCTTCCAGGACCGGCTCCAGTCCGACCGGCTCATCGTGGGGTTGCCCACCGGGATGACCTCGACCGGGCGGCGGCGCAGGTGCGCCGCCGTCCACAGGGCCTCGCCGACGGCGAACAGGCCCACCGCCACGATGACGACGTCGACGCCGTCGGCCAGCTCCGGGATGCCGAAGGTCAGCCGCTGCTGGCCCGACGTCGCGTCGATGCCGACGAGGCCGATGGTCAGACCCAGGCCCAGCGAGGCCAGCCCGCGCACCCGCGAGCTGCCCAGCACCGAGGTCACCGCGATGAAGGCCAGCACCATGACCGCGAAGTAGTCCGGCTGCCCGACCTCGACGGCGAGGTCGGCGACGGTCGGGGCGACCAGGGCGAGCAGCAGGGTGGCGATCGTGCCGGCGACGAACGAGCCGATCGCCGCCGTCGCCAGGGCCTGGGCCGCTCGCCCGGAGCGGGCCATCTTGTTGCCCTCCAGCGCGGTCACCACCGAGGCGCTCTCACCCGGGGTGTTCAGCAGGATCGACGTCGTCGACCCGCCGTACATGCCGCCGTAGTAGATGCCGGCGAACATGATCAGCGCGGTGGTCGCGTCCAGGCTGCGGGTCAGCGGGAGCAGCAGCGCGACGGTCATGGCCGGGCCGATGCCGGGCAGCACGCCGATCGCGGTGCCCAGCAGCACGCCGAGCAGCGCGAACATCAGGTTGGTCGGCGTCAGCGCGGTGGCGAAGCCGTTGGCGAGCTCGGACAACGCGCCCATCAGAGGATCCCCTCCAGGACGCCCACGGGCAGGGCGATGCCCAGCCCGAGGACGAACAGGTACCAGGTGCCGACCGACAGGACGACGGCGATGACCAGGTCGCGCACGGGGTGCCGGCTGCCGAGGGCGAACGCCGAGCCCCAGAACAGGATCGCGCCGGACACCGGCCAGCCCAGCGGCTCGATCAGCAGCGCGTTGGCGACGAACGCCGCGGCGAGCATCGCGATGGTCCGCCAGTCGCTGCCGCCGGTGAGGTCGATGTCCTCACCGCCCTCCGGCTCGCCGCGCCCGCCGCGCAGGACGTCGACGGCGAGGAACGCCGCGACGACCACCAGCAGGCCGCCGACGACCAGCGGCACGGTCCGCGGCCCGACCGGGCCGCGGGCGATCAGGCTCTCCTCCAGCAGCATCGCCTGGACGATCACCAGCACGCCGAGCCCGCCCAGGAACAGGGCCACCCCGAACTCGGAGCGGCCCTGCCCCCGGACGCCGCTGGGGGCCGAGCTCACGCCAGCCCCAGCTCACCCAGGACCGACTGCACCCGCTGGCTCTCCTCCTGGATGAAGCTGCCGAACTCGTCGCCGGTGATGAAGGCGTCGGTCCAGCCCTGGTCCTCGAGCACCTGCTGCCAGGCCTCGCTGTCGTGCATCTCGGTGACCAGGTCGACGTGCCGCTGGGCCTCCTCCTCGGAGATGCCCGGAGCGGCCACAATGCCCCGCCAGTTGGTGAAGACCAGGTCCACGCCCTGATCGGTGAGGGTCGGCGCGTCGACGCCCTCGACCGCCTGCTCGCTGGTGACGCCGAGGATGCGCACCTCGCCGCCCTCTGCCTGCTCGGCGACCTCGCCGATGCCGGTCGCGCCGAAGGCGATCTGCCCGCCGAGGATGCCGGCCAGCAGCTCGCCGCCGCCGTCGTAGGCCACGTAGTTGACCGCGGCCGGGTCGACGCCGACCTCCTGCGCGAGCAGCATCGCGGTCAGGTGGTCCGGACCTCCGGGATTGGACGCGCCGCCGACCGGCACGTTGCCGGGGTCCGCGCTCCACGCCTGCACCAGCTGGTCCAGCGACTGGTAGGGCGAGTCGGCCGGGACGACGATCGCCTCGGCCTCCTCGATCAGCCGGGCGACGGGGGTCGCCTGGTCGAGGGTGGCCTCGGACTGGTTGCTGTACTGCGCGCCGACGACGCCGAGCCCCATCTGCATGAGCAGGTCGGCGTTGGCCTCCTCGTTGACCAGGCGCTGCAGGCCGACGGTCCCGCCGGCGCCCTCGAGGTTGAAGACCTCGATCCCGTCGGCCAGCTCGGCCTCCTCCATCACCTGCGCCGCGGCGCGGGCGGTGGTGTCGTAGCCGCTGCCCGGCGAGTTCGGGACCAGGATCCGCAGGCCGGTGATCGGGCCCTCGGCCGCGCCGCCGGCGGCCGAGCCACCCTCGGCGGTGGTGCCGCAGCCGGTGAGGACGAGACCGGCGGCCATGCCGCCGGCCAGGGCGACCCCGGTGAGCCTCCGCAGGGAAGCAGTGCGCATTCGTTCCTCCTGTGTGTCCGGCGGGTGTCCGCCGCTCGCAGGGAACGTCGCAGCGGACGTGGTGCGTGTCACGCTTGCGTGCGCATTGGGCTTTGTGGTCGTTGTGTGCACGAGGGGTGACCGCGGCCACGTGGGTTCAATGGCGTGTCGCGTCCCCGACCAGTCAGGAGGGCTCGTGACCGAGCTCGCGAGGTCACGCATGGGCACAGCACCCCGGGGCACGGGGCCGACGAGCGCCAGCGAGGAGGGCTCGTGACCCGGCGGCTCTCGCTCGCCGGCCAGCTGCTCGCGCTGCAGGTGGTCATCGTCTGCGCCGTGCTCGCCGGCGTCGCCGCCGTGACCGTGGCGCAGTCCACGCAGCGGGCCGAGCAGACCGAGAGCGCCCGCGCCCTCGCGGTGGCCGAGACGCTGGCCAACGCCCGCGCGACGCGGACGGCGCTGGAGCGCGACCAGCTGGCCTACCTGCGCATCGCCGCGGAGAACAGCCGCAGCTACTCCGGCTCGGAGGACGTCGTCGTCGCCCGCACCGACCGGACCGTCCTCGCCAGCGCCGACCCCGGGCGGCTGGGGCAGCCCCTGGACCTGGGCGCCAGCCGGGTGCTGGAGGGGCGCTCCTGGGTCGGCGACCTCGACGTGCCCGACGGCCGGGCCGCGATGGCGATGAGCCCCGTGTACGCCCCGGACGGCGGGGGCGTGCTCGGCCTCGTGGCGGTGCAGCGGCCCTACCCCGGCACCGTCGAGGGCCTCACGGCCGCGGTGCCCAACCTGCTCACCTACCTGGGGCTGGCCAGCGTCATCGGCATCGGCGGGTCGCTGCTGCTGGCCCGGCGGGTCAAGCGGCAGACCCTCGGGCTGGAGCCCGCGGAGATCGCCGGGCTGGTGGAGCACCGCGACGCCATGCTGCACGGCATCCGCGAGGGCGTGGTGGGGCTGGACCTGCGGGGCCGGGTCACGCTGGTCAACGACGAGGCGATCCGGCTGCTCCGCATCCCCGGCGACGCGCTGGGCCGCACCCTCGCCGAGCTGGGCGTGGCCGGCGAGGTGGCCGACGCGCTGTCCTCGGCCGGGGTCGAGCGCGACCGCGCCGTCGGTACCGCCGGTCGGGTGCTCGTCGTCAACCGGCTGCCGCTCACCAGCCGGGGCCGGCCGATCGGGTCGGTCACCACGCTGCGCGACCGCACCGAGCTGCTCGAGCTGCGCCAGGAGCTCGACCTGACCCGGCACGTCACCGACACGCTGCGGGCGCAGGCGCACGAGTTCGACAACCGGTTGCACACCATCGCCGGCCTGATCGAGCTGGGCGAGGCGGAGGAGGCGGTCCGCTTCGTGCACCGGGTCAGCACCAGCCGCTCGGCGTTCGGCGGCGCGGTCACCGCCGCCGTGCGCGACCCGGCGATCGCCGCGCTGCTCGTCGCCAAGGCCAGCCAGGCCGCCGAGCTGGGCGTCGAGCTGCGCATCGCCCCGGACTCCGGCCTGCCGGTGCTCCCGCCCGAGCTGAGCACCGACGTGGCGACCGTGGTCGGCAACCTGGTCGACAACGCCATGGACGCCGCCGCGACCAGCGCTCAGCGCTGGGTCGAGGTGGGCCTGGGCGTGGTGGACGGCGAGGTCGACGTGGTGGTCCGCGACTCCGGCCCGGGTGTGCCGCCGGGCATGGAGACCGAGGTCTTCCGGCGCGGCGTCTCCACCAAGGGCCCCTCCGACCACGACGGGGCGGTCCCCGGCGGGCGCGGCATCGGGCTGTCGCTGGTGCACCTGGTCTGCACCCGCCGTGGCGGCGACGTGACCGCCAGCTCGGCCGGCGGCTCGGTGTTCACCGCCCGGCTCCCCGCCGGCCCGGCGCTGGTGGACGCATGACCGACCGCGTCATCCGGGTGCTCATCGTCGATGACGACTTCATGGTCGCCAAGGTGCACGCCGGCTTCGTGGCGGCCCTCGACGGCTTCGAGGTGGCCGGCACCGCGTCCACCGGGGCGGCGGCGCTCGCGGAGGTGCAGCGGCTGCGGCCGGACCTGGTGCTGCTCGACGTCTACCTGCCGGACATGACCGGCCTGGACGTGCTGCGCCGGCTGCGGGCCGAGGGGACGCCGGTCGACGTCGTCGTCATCAGCGCGGCCCGGGACGCCCACAGCATCCGCAGCGCCCTGCACGGCGGCGTCCTGCACTACCTGGTCAAGCCCTTCGACCGGCAGACCTTCGAGACCCGGCTGCGCGAGTACGCCGCGTTGCGCGGGGAGCTGGCCGTGCTGGCCGAGGCCGAGCAGGCCGACGTCGACCGGGTCTTCGCAGGCGCCCGCGGCGGGAGCCGGCCCGCACCGGCCACCCCGAAGGGGATCGCGCCGGAGACGCTGCAGCTGGTGCGCCGGACGCTCCAGCACGCCGGCTCCGACGGGCTCTCGGCCACCCAGTGCAGCGAGCTCACCGGGCTGGCGCGGGTGAGCGCCCGCCGCTACCTCGAGCAGCTGGTCACGCAGCAGGAGGCCGACGTCCGCCAGCGCTACGGCACGGCGGGGCGCCCGGAGCGGCGGTTCACCCTGCGCGCCCCGCACCGCCCCGCCTGACCGCCCCGGGCACGCAACGACCGCAACGACCGTTGTGCCCTCAACGACCACTGTGCCCTCAACGGGGACGGGACCACGGTGGGCCTTACGCTGCGGTCATGACCATCGTCGTGGGTTACGTCCCGACCCCGGAGGGCGAGGCCGCCCTCGACGCCGCGATCACCGAGGCCGGTCTGCGCAACCAGCCCCTGCACGTCGTCAACAGCGCCCGCGGCGACGTGCTGGCCGACCCACGGTTCGCCTCCGAGCGGGTGCTGGACCGGGTCCGCGAGAAGCTGGACGGCGCCGGGGTGGTGTACGAGATCGACCAGCGGGTGGCCGGGCACGAGGCCTCCGACGAGGTGGTCGACGCCGCCGACCGCGTCAAGGCCAGCCTGATCGTCATCGGCATGCGCCGGCGCACCCCCACCGGCAAGCTGATCACCGGCAGCCAGGCGCAGCGGATCCTGCTCGACGCGCACTGCCCGGTGCTGGCGGTCAAGGCCGGCTACTAAAAGGACCACCCTTCCCCCCACGCCTCGCAGGCTCGGCGTGGGGCCCTGAAGGGTGGCCGTTCCATCACGTCGCCAGGCTCGCGGTGGGCCCCTGCAGGGGGGCCGGGGTCCTCTCTCAGCCGAGCAGGTCGACGCCCTCGCCGGGCGCCCGGGCCAGGTTGCGGAAGATCGTCTCCAGGCTCCGCGCCAGGTGGTCGGCGAGGGCGTCGGCCGCACCGTCGGCGTCCCCGGCGAGCAGCGCGTCGCAGACGGCCAGGTGCTCCACGACGGAGACCTCCACCCGCTGGGGGTCGAGGTGGGAGAGGTTGCGCAGCCGCGCGGTGTGCGGCCGCAGCTCGGCGATGGTGCGGCGCAGGTGCTCGTTGCGGGTCGCGCCGACGACCGCCCAGTCGAACCGGTCGGCCAGCTCGTAGAAGGCCCGTGCCCGCGCGTGCGAAGGCGGGCGACGCTGGATCCGGGCGAACCCGGCGCGCAGCTCCGCGAAGGCCCGGCGCAGCTGCGGGTCCGCGGCGGCGGCCTCGGTCGCCTGGCGGACGGCGGCCGGTTCCAGCAGCTCGCGGAACTGGAACAGGTCGCGGATGCCGGCCGCCGACACGCGGGACACGCGGGCGCCCTGGCGGGGTACCAGGTCCACCAGCCCCTCGGCGGCCAGCCGGCGCAGGGCCTCCCGCACCGGCGT
>DASQNB010000596.1:0-1505 GCA_035645175.1 Geodermatophilus sp. | reverse complement strand
CATTCACCACCGTGCCCAGCCCTGGCCGGGGCAAGCGTCCGGCCCTCAGTGACACCGCCCACAACCACTGACCGTCCTGACTAAAGGGCACGGGCCGGTCTCTCGCCACCAGCGTGGTCGGCGGTGGGGCGGTCTGCGACGTCGACCGCTGCCGGGGTCACGTGCGCCCGCTGTGACAGCAGCTCGACCCCTGGCGTGCGCAGAGGTCGACGTGCTGGTGCTCCATCGTCCCCCGCGCTGTCCGTCGGGTTCGAGGAACCGACAGCGGGGCACCTGCTCAGGAACGCCCCCCGACCGGAACGAGTCGATGGACCTGGACCCCTGGCCACGACGGCCGCGTCCCGAGACCACGGGACCCCACTACGAAGCCGAGATCCTCCAGCCCGCGGACCTGCGGACCGTGCGAGCCCAGCTGCGGACCTGGGTTCCCGACACGCTCGAGGACCCCGGCGCAGCCGGAGCAGTCCTCGATGACCTCCTGTTGGCCGTCGAAGAACTGGCTTCGAACGGTCTGCGGCACGGTCGGGCACCTGTGCGGGTGCATGCCGCTCGGATGGCGGAGGGGCTGCTCCTCGACGTCAGTGACGGGCATCCGCAGCGCTGGCCCGAGTCCGCCGTCGGCCGTGATCCGGCACTCGGCGGCATGGGACTGCGGATGGTCGCCGCCGTGACCATCGACCGCGGATGGAGCGTCGCCGGCGACCGCAAGCACGTCTGGGCCTGCTTCCCCACCGGCTGAGCTCCGGGCGAGGGGAGCGCACTGCGCTCGAGGAGACGGTCCCGATCGTCGTCCGTGGTGATCTCACCCGGCGCGCGTACGCGAACGGTCCAGTTGCAGCTCAGGCCTGTCGGCGACGCGGAGCCCGCGCGGGCGAGGCGAGCCCGGCGTCGGCACCGTGCACGCTGTCCCGGCGGCGCGGGCGACCTCCGTACCAGTCCAGACACACCATGGTGGCGTCGTCGCGCAGATCGCCGCCGGTCGCACGCAGCACTGCCGCGCCCAGCTCCTGCACGACCTCTCGGGGGTGCAGGTCCGCGGTGTCGCGGAGGGTGGCCGCGACGTCGAGGACCGCGGCGTTGCGCTCCTGCATGCCGTCGGTCAGCAGGATGACCCGGTCCCCAGGCGCGAGCGGGAAGCGCTGCAGCCGGAACGACTGGCCGGGCACGACACCGAACGGTGGTTCGATGCCCAGACCGATCTCGTGCACCCGGCCCTCCCGCAGCCGCAGAGGCAACGGGTGACCGGCGTTGACGACCGCGGCCGAGCCGGTCGCCAGGTCCACGCGCAGGAGTTGCCCGGTGACGAACTGCCCTGCAGACGCGTTGTCGGTCAGGGCGTCGTTGGCAAATCGGGCCTGCGCGGCGAGGTCCAGTCCCCTCCGGCGGGCGTTGCGCAGCGCCCCGACGAGCAGTGTCGCCAGCAGAGCGGCCTCGACCTCGTGGCCGACGGCATCGGTGATCGACACGTGCAGCGCGTCCCGGTTGAGCGTGTAGTCGAAGGTGTC
>DASQNB010000595.1:0-2924 GCA_035645175.1 Geodermatophilus sp. | reverse complement strand
CCTCGCCCATCGCACCCATGACGTCGCCGGTGACGCCGCCCAGCCGGGCGCGCGCCCGGCGCAGGACCAGTTCGGCCGCGACCAGGCCCGCCGCCGCGCTCGCCACCAGGGCCTGGTCGGCGACGGTGAGCAGCGCCGCGGTCACGAACACCCACCCGGCCAGCCAGCGCGCCGACACCGTGCCGGCGACCGACCGGCCCAGTGCGGAGCCCTCGGCCATCGGGACGCCGGCCAGCCCGGTGCGCGCCATGGCCAGCCGGGCGACCAGCGGTGCCGCCGCGATCGCCGTCCACCCCCGGTCGGCGTCGAGCAGGGCGGCCACGGCGGCGACCTGCAGCAGCACGGTGAGCAGGAGCGTCACCACGCCGAACGGGCCGACGTCCCCCTGACGCATCACCTGCAGCGCCCGCTCGCGGCCGCGCAGCGGGCCCAGCCCGTCGGCGGTGTCGGCCAGGCCGTCCAGGTGCAGGCCGCGGGTCAGCGCCGCGAGCACCGTCACGCCCAGCACCGCCCCGGTCAGCGGGGACACCAGGTGCGCACCGGCGGTGGCGGCACCGGCCGCCAGCCCGCCGAGCACCAGACCCACCAGCGGCGCCCAGGGCAGCACGCCGTGGGTGGACGCCGCCGCCCGCGCCGGCACGCGCAGGACGGTGAGCAGCGCGGCGGACTCCAGCGGGCCGACCCACCTCATCGCAACCGCTGCGGCAGGCCGGCCACCACGAACCAGACCTCGTCGGCGGTGCCGGCCAACCGCTGGTTGACCGCGCCCAGGGTGTCGCGGAACAGCCGCCCGGACCGGGTCTCGGGCACCACGCCCAGCCCCACCTCGTCCGACACCGCCACCACGTGCGCGGGCGTCATCGTCCAGGCCTCGACCAGCGCGTCGCAGCGGCGGGCCAGCCGGTCGTGGGCACCGGGCTCGTCGGTCCAGACGCCGGTCTGGTCCATCAGCGCGGCCACCCAGGTGGTGACGCTGTCGACCAGCAGGGTGCCGCGGCGCAACAGGTCGCTGGGTGCGGTCGTCTCCAGCGTCGTCCAGCCCTCCGGGCGGCGGGCCCGGTGCGCCGCCACCCGCTCGGCCCACTCGGCGTCCCCGGGTGCGGGGGCAGAGGTGGCCAGGTAGGTGACCTCGCCGGTGCCGGCCACCAGCGCCTCCGCGTGCGCGGACTTGCCCGACCGTGACCCGCCGAGCACCAGGACGCGACTCACAGGACCAGCTCGAGTGCGGTCACCGTGCCGTTGTGCGGGGTCACCGCCGGCATCGCGTCCGGGCCCAGCCCCGCGGCGACCGCCTGCGCGGCCCGGATCGTGTCGCCGTGGGTGACCAGCGCGACTACCTCGGCCGGCGGCTCGGCGCACAGCTGCGCGAGGTAGGCGCCCACCCGGGAGTGCAGCTCGGCCAGACTCTCCCCGCCCTGCGCCGCCCAGTGCGGATCGGTCCAGTCGACGACGTCCCACAGCTCGCGCGACGGCCGGCCCTCCAGCACGCCGTAGCCCTGCTCGCGCAGCGCAGGCGTGGTGCTCAGCGGCAGGCCGGTCGCCCGGGCGCAGTGCTCGGCGGTCTGCAGCGCGCGGCGCAGGTCGCTGGACACCAGGGCGCCGGGCCGCAGCGCCGCCAGCTCCCGCGCGGCCCCGGCCGCCTGGGCGTGCCCGAGGTCGGTGAGCGGCACGTGCGCGGTCTGGCCCTGCATCAGTCCCGCGGCGTTCCACTCGCTCTGCCCGTGGCGCACGAGCAGCAGGGTCAGGGGCCGGGCCATGGTGGCAGGCACTGTAGCCAGGGTGCCGCCGGAGACCGCGGACCGCCTCGTACCGTCGGGACCGTGACGATCCCCGTGCGTCCCGGCGCCGCCCGGCCGGCGCCCCGCCCGGCCGCTGCCGACCCGCTCGCCCCGCTGCTCGACCTGCCCGGCGTGCGCGACGCCGCGGAGGGCGCCCGCGCCGGGATCGACCGCCTGCTGCGGCACCGGCTGATGCGCAACCGGTCGGCGGAGGTCAGCACCGAGTCGGCGCTGCGCGGTGCCCGCGCGTCGGCCGCCCTCGAGGGGGTCGACGTCCCGCTCGCCGACCTGCGGGCCGGGCAGGTCGACGACCCGGTCGTGCAGGGCTCCCTGCGGACCTCCGTCGCGCTCGGCTCGATGGTGGACACCTGGTCCCGGGCGCCGGGCCAGGTGCTCGCCCGGCTGCACGTGCTGGCCGCCGCCGACCTCACCGACCGTGCCGGCCTCGGCCGCCCCGGCGCGCACGCCGGACCCCGCCTGGGCGGGCTGTTCTCGCTGGTCACCGGGGACAGCTCGGTCCCCGCCGTCGTCCTGGCCGCGGTGGTGCACGGCGAGCTGGCCGCCGTCGCGCCCTTCGGCACCGCGGACGGCGTCGTCGCCCGCGCGGCCGCCCGGCTGACCGGCATCACCCGCGGGCTGGACCCCAAGGCCGTGTCGGTCCCCGAGGTCGGCTTCGCCGAGTTCGGCCGCGAGGAGTACGCCCGTGCGCTGGCCGGCTACGGCTCCGGGCAGCCCGGCGGCGTGGCCGCGTGGCTGGTGCACTGCTGCCGCGCCACCGAGCACGGTGCGCTCGAGGGACTGGCCATCGCCGAGGCCCTGCTGCGGGGTTGACGGGCCATGACGTCGTCGGCCTACCGGCCGACACCGCGGCCAAGGGCCGTCCCTTGCTGCGTTGAGCCCCCTCGTCCCTTGATCACGAGGTTCCGGCCCCCACTCCTCGGGACAACCCCTCCGGGGCTGAGCGGGCACACTGGGGGTCGTGCGCTTCCTCGACGTCGAGGGGCTCGGTGCGGTCAGCCGGGTCGGCCTCGGTACCTGGCAGTTCGGCTCCCGCGAGTGGGGCTACGGCGACGCCTACGCCTCCGGTGAGGCCAAGGCGATCGTCCGGCGGGCCCGCGAGGTCGGGATCACCCTGTTCGACACCGC
>DASQNB010000594.1:0-3773 GCA_035645175.1 Geodermatophilus sp. | reverse complement strand
TGGGTTCTTGCGTTCGCGAGAGACAAGGATCTGGAAGGCGCCATGCGGGTCATCGCACCGGCCGCCACCAGCGTCGTGGCCACCGAGTTCCGCACCGGCGGTGGTGACCACCCCGCCGGGTCGTCCATCCCGGCCGAGCGCGTCGCCGCAGCGGCGACGGCGTTGGGCATCCCGGCCGACGTCGACCGGAGTCCCTCGAGCGCGGCGCGCCTTGCCGTACAACGGACTGCGGCGGCGGTGCCGGTCGTGGTGAGCGGCTCGTTCCACCTGCTCGCCGCCATGCATCCGGGAACGACGCCACGGTGAGTGGTGGCGGCCGGCTCGGGGCGCCGTGGGCTCGTTTCGACGACCTCCGCGCCGGGACCGCCGTCCGGTGCCCGCCGCCGCGCCGGGTGCTGGTCGCCGAGCGACCCGAGGAGGTCCTCGACGTCCTGACCGAGGTCGAGCGGGCCACCGACGCCGGGCAGTGGGCCTTCGGATACGTCGCCTACGAGGCCGCGGCCGGACTGGACCCACGGCTCGCCGTGCACGCGTCCACGCCCCTGGGCATGCCGCTGGTCTGGTTCGGGCTGTGCGACGAGCCGGTTCCCGTGCCCCCGCTGGTGGCGGCTGGGCCGACCGACGTCGGCTCGGCCGCGACCGCGAGTTGGCAGCCCATGTGGACGCCTGTCGGGCATGCGCATGGCGTCGGGGAGGTCCGGCGGCGGATCGCCGCCGGGGACACGTTCCAGTGCAACCTGACCGTGCGGATGTCCGGTCGCGTGTCCGGGGACCCCTTCCTCCTGTACCGGAACCTGGCGCTGGGCCAGCGGGGGGCCTACAACGCCTATCTCGACCTCGGCCGTTTCGCCGTTGCCAGTGCCAGCCCCGAGTTGTTCTTCGAGCGCCGCGGCGACGCGGTGCTGCTCCGTCCCATGAAGGGGACAGCGCGGCGAGGACGGGATCAGGACGAGGACCGGCGCCTGGCCCACCGGCTGCGCTCCAGCACCAAGGAGCGAGCGGAGAACGTCATGATCGTCGATCTCATGCGCAACGACATCGGCCGTGTCGCGGAGGTCGGCAGCGTGGACGTGCCCGCGCTGTTCACGGTCGAGCGTTACGAGACCGTGCTCCAGCTCACCTCCGACGTCACGGCTCGCCTCCGACCTGGAACCGGCCTGGTGGAGCTGTTCTTGGCGCTCTTCCCCTGTGGCTCGGTCACGGGAGCGCCCAAGGCGAGTTCCATGGAGATCATCCGGTCCCTGGAACCCGACCCGCGCGGCGTCTACTGCGGAGCCATCGGCTTGGTCGGTCCACCGGACGCGCCGGTTCAGGCCCGCTTCAGCGTGGCCATCCGGACCGCCGTGGTGGACACGTCCTCGGGGGAGGCCGTGTACGGCACCGGAAGTGGCATCACCTGGGGTTCCGAGGCGCCCGCGGAGCACGCGGAAGTCCTCGCCAAGGCTGCTGTCCTCGCCGCACGGCCCCGGGAGTTCGAGCTGCTGGAGACGATGCGGCACGACCCCGAGCGCGGTCTGCGCAATCGGGAGCGCCATCTGCACCGCCTGACAGCCTCGGCCGAGCACCTGGGGTTCCGGTTCGACCTCGCGACGGCGCGCCGCGTCCTGGCGGCGCGGCTGGAGGGAGAGCCGGCGGCGCGCGTCCGGGTCCGCCTCCGGCGCGACGGGACGCTCGCCATCGACGTCGAGGCGCTGCCCCCACCCTCTACCGGCCCGGTGCTCCTGGCGCTGGACGACGATCCGGTTGACCCCCAGGAGACCTGGCTCCACCACAAGACGAGCATGCGTGAGCCGTACGACCGGCGCCGCGAGCGGCGCCCCGACGTCGACGACGTGATCATGGTCAACACGAGGGGAGAGCTGACCGAGGCGAGCCGGGCGACCCTGGCACTCAAGCTCTACGGGCAGTGGTGGACGCCGTCACTGGGATCCGGGTGCCTCCCCGGCGTCGAGCGCGCGCGCTTGCTCGAGGCGGGCCGGCTGCAGGAGCGGGTGCTCCACGTGGCCGACCTCGAGCGGGCGGAGGGGTTCGCGGTACTCAGTTCGCTGCGGGGATGGCGTGCCGCAGAACTGAGCACCGCTCGTCGATCCAGTGCTGTGCGAAAGCCGCGACAGTCTGTCGGCGGTCTCTCGCGGGCTGGCCGCCCTTGACCCGCTCTCGGATCGCGGCCGCCCAGTCACGGGCCTCCTGTGCGGTCTCTCCGTAGACGGTGTGGCGACTGGCTTCCCCGGACTCATCGGTGACGCGGAGGTTGATCTGCCAGCGCCCGTCCGGTCGGCGGCGCGGGGTCGACCCCTCGCTGTTGCCGCGACGCTTCGCCGAGGACCCGGTCCTCGGCGTCCGTGGACTCACTGCTGGTCCCTCCCGCTGTCACCAGGCGCCGAGTGTCACGGGTCGGGCCGACGCAGGCTGTGGTGGGTCCACAGGTCAGGGCGCGGTCGACCGGGTGGTGGACCATGTCGAAGAGCCGGCCCTGGCCGTGGTGCTTTCCCGGCGGTGGGAGCGCGCCGGGGTCGCCTGAGGCGGTGGGGAGCCTGCAGGCGGTCCACGTAGCGCTCGAGTTCAGCGCGGGAGAGACGACAACTGCGGCCGATGTGCACGGCATGCAGCTCGCCCGCCTTCATCAACGCGTAGATCGTCGTGCGGCCGATGCGGAGCACGTCAGCGGCTTCCTCGGGGGTCAAGAGGAGCGGCTCTCCTGCCATCGCGTTGCCGAGTGGCTGCGGATCACTCCCGGCGACGACTCCCCGGTCCGGGTTGGCGCGAGACGCAGAGCGCGGAGGCCGTGTGTGCACGCGACCGTCCTGTCTGCTGCACGACGGTGGCGGAGGGGCCTGCAGACGACCTCCAGTCCCTGAAGTGCCAGCGGTGATCATGGGTTCACGCCGTGACCTGGAGCCTTGAGCGACCAACGCTGATCTACTGGAGAACTCCGGGCGCTGGAGGTCAGTACAGGTCGGGAGCGCCGGTGAGGCGTGCGCATCGCCGGTGAGCCTCCAGTACCAGTTCCAGTTCCCGCGCCAGGGCGGGCAGATCGCGGTCATAGACCCGTCCGTCGTCCAGCTGGCTGCTGAGCTCGCCGAGCAGCCTCGGCCCGCCTCCTTCAGCGCCCGCCGGGTCGGAGCGAGCCTTCGTGGTCGGCGTCCGCTGGTCGCGCTGACGCCGTTGCCGCTCGCGCTCCCGCCGTCGAGCTCGGTACCCGGGGCTGCTACTGGTTCCCATGCCCACGACGGTGCAGACAGACCTGCAGTAACTCGTCACCACGAGTTGAGCGACCGCAGATGCATGAGGTGGGTGGCACTTGATCTGACAATTCTCCAGGTGTTGTCCGGGGGGCGGGAGGCGCTGGGCTCGTCTGCCGGGGGTAGCGCGGCGGTTATCTGTGACGGCCTGACCGTCGGGCGCAAAGGTCGGTCGGGCCGCCGACTTCCACCTTCTTGATCGGGGCGTTGGTGGCTTCCGTGGGGCCCTTGCTGACGCCGCGCCGTTCGGTGGGCGTTCAGCAGGCCGGGGGCTCGTCGGTTCAGTTCAGGCCTCGGGTGGGTGCGAGAACGAGTGTTTCCTGCGTCACACCAACCCCCGTACGGTCGGCCCCCCGCGTCCGGAGGAGCACCATGCGTCCCGACCTGTTCTGACCCACACCGCCCTGTCCCGCCGCTCCGCACTCGGGCTTGCCGGCGCGGCCGCTCTCGGCATCGCTGGTCTGACCGGCGCGTCGCCGGCCGCTGCGGCAGGACCCAGCGAGGCCATGGGCGACGCGGGCTACGACGATG
>DASQNB010000593.1:0-2305 GCA_035645175.1 Geodermatophilus sp. | reverse complement strand
ACCGTCCGGGCGATCACGGTGACGCCCGGTACGGCCCCGTCGGCGGTCAGTGGGGGGACGCCGCCGCGGCGACGTCCCCCTCGGTCTTCCCCGCACCCCGGCACGCCCGGCTCGTCACCCGGTCGGGGAACGGCCGGGGTGTGCGGGTACCGGAGCTGCTCCACCCGCGGGGCGGCCCCTGGGAGGCGCGTCGACGTCGCGCCGCGAGATGGGGGAGACGGACCCGGGTGCTCCCGGGTCGGGGGCGCGTCCCGCCCACCGCAGGGGTGACGGCGGGACGGCGCGCCGGCTCAGTCGGGCCGGGCTCCCGGCCGGTCGGCGCCGGTGATGACGTGGGCGGCCACCTCGACGCCGGCCCGCAGCCGGGCGGGGGTGAGCGCGGTCGTGCGGGTCGGGTCGACGACCGCGGCCAGCAGCGGTCCGCCGCCGTCGGGACCGTGCGTGCCTCCCGCGGTCGCACTGCTGGCGCCGGTCGCGGGTGAGGCGGGTGCCGGTGGGGTGGCCGGCATCGGGGCGTCGACCGGGGCGACCGGGGTCAGCGGGATGGGGCTGCCGGTGGCGGCGTCGGGCGGCGGCGGGATCCCACCCGACGGCTCGCCCGCCGGTTCCCCGGCTCGTGCGTCGCGTCCGCCCGCGTCGGTGCTCTGCTCGGCTGAGGGATGCGCCGCGGTGGGCGCGCAGGGCGCGGTCTGCGTGTCGCCGGCCGCCGGGGGCCCCGCGGCCAGGTCCTGCGGCTCCGCTCGGGTCTCCGGCTGCGCCGCGGGCGTCTCCTCGGCCGGGGGGAGCACGGTCCCGCCCAGCTTGGGCTCGGTCGCCTCCGGCCCGGTCGGCTCCGGCCCGGTCGGCACGAGCGGAGCCGGCTCCTCCGGCGCGGGCCCGGGGTCGGGGGTCGCCTGGACCGGGGTGGCCACGGGAGCGGCGGGGTCCGGCCCGGCGCGCACGGGTCCGGGTTCCGGGCCGGTGCCGCCGGTGTCCGGCGCGGTGGGCTCCACTGCCGGGGGAGCGGTCGGGTCCTGGCCGTCCCCTGAGCCGGTGGGCGGCGTCCCGCCGTCCTCGGCCGGAGGTACGTCGCCGGGAGGCGGGGTGTCCTCGCCGGGAGGCGGGGTGTCCTCGCCGGGTGGCGGGGTGTCCTCGGTGGCGGGTGCGTCAGGGGTGGGCGGCTGGTGTGCCCCGTCGGTGTCCTGGGGTTCTGCGCGAACCGGTGTCCCGGTCCCGTTCCCCGGCCGCACGGGGCTGCCCTCGTCCGACGACCCCTCCCTGTCGGCCCTGGGAGGCGCGGGCGCGGGGTCCGCGCCGGGGACGCCGGTGGGCGGGTCGACGGGAGCTCCGGCCGGGTCCGTGGGCGGGTCCGGGGCGTCCACCACGCTGGCGGGCGGCGTCCCGCTGCCCTCCGCCGGAGGTGCGTCCTCGGGGGGCAGGCTGCCGTCGCCGGGGGGCGGGGTGTCGTCCTCGCCGGCCGGTGCGTCGGGGGTGGGCGGTCGGTGTGCTCCGTCGGCGTCCTGGGGTCTCGCGGGCTCCGGCTGCACGGGGCCGTCCCCGTCCTCGTGCGACGACGCCGCGCCGGCGGTGCCCTCCGGGTCAGGTGCGGCGGGCTCCTCGTCGGCCCGGTCCGGCACGGGGACGTCCGCAGCGGAGGCGGACACGCCGGCGACGGCCCCGTCGTCGGGCACCGGGTCGACGTCGTCCGCGGCGCGGGCCGGGGCGGTGAGCAGGGCCAGCAGCACCCACGCCCCGGCGACGAGCAGCACCGCCACGACCGACCGACGACGCCAGGACCAGGGGCCGGCGGACGCAGGCAGCGCAGGGCCACGCGCCCTCGCGCGGACCCCACCCACCAGGCCCAGCCCCTTCCCATCGGCACGTGCAGTGGCCCGTCCGCGGAGGGAACCGGCCAGTCCGGTGCAGGACAGGACCATCGGGGCGGGTCACCGGGTCAGGCAACCCCCCTGGGCCGAATGGCCTCGGCACACCGCACGCGCTGACCGCTCGTGAGCACGCAGGTCGCCAGGGTGCCGACCTGCGGGCGCGCCGGCCGCTGCCCCGTGATCCGTGGTCACGCCGTCACCGCGTCGGGGACGGGTGGTCGGCCACCACGGCCGTCAGTCGGTCCGGCGGCAGTAGACCGTCAGGGTCCCGTGCTTGGCGAAGTCGAACTCGGTGGCCGGCGGCCCGGTCTCGCCGTCGTAGGCCACCACCTGCGGGCCCGACCGGGACACCACCCGCACCCGCCGCGTCTGGGTCTCCGCGTAGCCGGAGACGTGCGAGCTGACGCCGAACAGCGAGCCGAGGACGGCGCGGGTGCGGC
>DASQNB010000592.1:0-3608 GCA_035645175.1 Geodermatophilus sp. | reverse complement strand
GCGCTCGCGCTCGATGTCCATCCGGTCGAGGTACTGGGCACGCATCTGCCGCCCCTCGACGATCCCGGTGACCTCGAGCATGCGGTCGGCCAGCGTCGACTTGCCGTGGTCGATGTGGGCGATGATGCAGAAGTTCCGGATCCGGGCGGGATCGGTGGAGGCGGGAGTCGTCACAGTGCCCCCATCGTCCCATGGCTCGCCGCGTCGTCCAGCCACCGCTCGGGCCCGGGCGCGTACCAGCGGGTTGGGGCCCGGCGGACGACGCTGGTATCTTGGCAGACCGGTCCGCTGACGCACGCCGTCCGGACGCACTGTCCAGAAGTACTCCCCTCCCGAGAGACACCCGAGGCTCACGCGTGGCGAACATCAAGTCCCAGATCAAGCGGAACAAGACCAACGAGAAGGCGCGTCAGCGCAACGTTGCCGTCAAGTCCGCCCTGAAGACGGCCGTCCGCCGCTTCCGCACCGCCGCGGACACCGGGGACGCCGCCGCCGCGACGACCGCCCTGCAGACGGCCAGCAAGGCGCTGGACAAGGCCGCCAGCAAGGGCGTCATCCACAAGAACCAGGCCGCGAACCGCAAGTCGGGCATGGCCAGGCGGCTGGCCGACCTCTCCAGCTGACCTCGGGCCGCGTCCGCGCGGTCCTCCGACGAGCCCCCTCCCCCTGCGGGACGGGGGCTCGTCGCGTTCCCGGGTCCGGTCACTGCCGCACCGGGCTGCCCGACGCCGCCTGGCGCCGCGCAGCCGGGCGCGGTCGGCGCCGGCCGGCCGTGCCCGCCGGTCAGCGGACGCCGCGGCCGGTCTCCCGGCGGATGGCGACGATCCGGCGGATCGCCCGCTCCAGCGCGTAGTCCGCGCTGGCCGCCGCACCCTTGACGTCGGCGTTGAGCTCCGCGGCCACGCCGATCGCCTGCTGCAGGCCCTCGATGCTCCAGCCGCGGGCCTGCGACTGCGCCTTCTTGACCTTCCACGGCGGCATCTTCAGCGTCCGCGCGAGGTCGCCGGGGTTGGAGCTGCGGACGGAGGAGACCCGGGCCGCGGTGCGCACGCCGTCGGCGATCGCGTCGGCGATGAGCACGTGCGCGACGCCGCGCTGCAGCGCCCAGCGCAGCGACTCCAGCGACCCCTGCCGGTCCCCGACCAGCACCCGCTCGGCGACGGTGAAGCCGGTGACCTCGGCCTGGCCGCGGTGGAACCGGGCGACCGCGTCGGCGTCGATGCTGCCGCCGAAGTCCGAGACCAGCTGCGAGGCGGCCGAGGAGAGCTGCCGCAGGTCGGCACCGATCGCCTCGACCAGCGCGGACGCAGCGTCGGGGGTGATCCGGCCGCCGGCCGAGCGGACCTCGTTGCGCACGAAGGCGATCCGGTCGCCCACCGAGGTGACCTTCGGGCAGTCGTCGACGGCCGCCCCCGCTGCGGTGAACGCCTTGACCAGTGCCTCGTTGCGCTTCCCGCCGTGGTGGACCACGACGAGCGTCAGGTCCGGGTCGGGGTCCTTGGCGTAGCCGGTGAGCGCGTCCACGAGCGCGCCGGCGGCCTCGTGCACCCCGGTGACGACCACCACGCGGTGGGCGCCGAACAGCGACGGGGCGAGGACGTCGGCGAGCTGGCCGACCGGGAGCCCCTGGGCCGGCAGCTCGTGCAGCTCGGCGTCGGGGTGGCGCTCGCGCACGGCGGCGCGGACGGCGGAGACGGCGCGCGCGCGCAGCAGCTCCTCCTCGCCGACCACGGCGCGCAGGCGGGAGGTCGGTGCGGGGGGGGCTGCGGCCACACCGGCATGGTGTCACGCGGCACCGACGCGCCCGCCGATCCGCACGGACGACCGCCCGCCCGTCGACCGCGTCCTCCACCGGTCGCGACTCCCCCGGTGCCCCGGTCCGACCGGCCGCGGCGGCGCCGGCCCCCGGGCCACGGACGGCCACGCCCCAGGCCCCGGCGTCACCGGCCACGGCCAGGTCGCCCTCCCGGTCGGTGCGGTGCACCCGGATGCCCTCCTGTGCCAGCCAGGCCAGCACGCGCGCGGTCGGGTGGCCGTAGGAGTTGCCGGCCCCCGACGAGACCAGCGCGACACGCGCCCCGGTGGCGGCGAAGAAGCCGCGGTCGGCGTCGGCGCTGCCGTGGTGCGGCACCTTGAGCACGTCGGCCCGCAGGTCGACCCCGCGGGCGACGATGCGCGCCTCGGCCGCGCCGCTCAGGTCGCCGGTGAGCAGGACACGGACCCCGCGCTGGGTCACCCGGACGACCAGCGACAGGTCGTTGGCCGGCACGGCGGCCGTGGCGGTCTCCGGTGGCGGAGCGAGCACCTCGATCGTCGCCGTCCCCACCGTCCGCCGGTCGCCCGGGACGAGGACGACCCGCTCGGCACCCGCGCGCCGCGCCGCGGCCTCCAGGCGGCCGGCCCGGTCCTCGGCCGGCGAGAGGGTGCCCGTGGCCACCACGCCGACCTCCCGGCCGGACAGCGCCCCGGCCAGGCCCCCGGCGTGGTCGGCGTCGAGGTGGGTGAGCAGCACCAGGGGCAGGGTGTCGATGCCGAGCCGGTCCAGGCAGCGGTCGACCGGGCCGACGTCGGGACCCGCGTCGACCAGCACGCCCTCACCCGGCGCGGTCGGCACGACCAGCGCATCGCCCTGGCCGACGTCGCACGCGACGAGGACGGTCTCCTCGGGCGGCCAGCCGCGGGTGACCTGCCGCAGGGGCCAGCCCAGCACCACGACGCCGACCAGGGCCGCGAGTGCCAGCGGCCGTGCGCGGGGGGAGCGCCACAGCAGCCAGCCGGTCACCAGGAGAAGCACGGTCAGCAGCAGCGCTCCGCGCGTGCCGGCCGGCCAGCCGGTGGCGCCGTCGGGCAGCGCCGCGGCCCGCTGCGCCACGACCACCAGCCAGCGCACCGGCCAGCCCGCCAGCCACACCAGCGCGTCGCCCAGCGGGGACAGCACCGGCGACGCGAGCGCGGCCAGCAGGCCGAGCACGGTGGCCGGCGCGACGGCGGGTGCGGCCAGCAGGTTGGCCGGCAGCGACACCGGGCTCACCAGCCCGGAGAGCCCGGCCACGAGTGGTGCGGTGGCCAGGCCGGCGGCCGCGGCGACCGCCACCGCGTCGGCCAGCGGCAGCGGCCAGCCGCGGCTCCGCAGACGACGGGACCAGCCCGGCGCCAGCAGCACGATCGCCGCGGTGGCGGCGACGGAGAGCGCGAAGCCGGCGTCGCGCGCGAGACCGGGGTCGACGAGCAGCAGCACGACCACGGCCGCACCCAGGGCCGGCAGCGCCGCGCGGGACCGACCGGTGGCCAGCGCCAGCAGCGTCACCGCCCCCATGGCCGCCGCCCGCACCACGCTGGCACTGGGCCGGGCGAGCACCACGAAGCCGACCAGCGCCACCACCGCGACCAGCGCCTGCACCCGCCGGTCGACCGCCCGGCGCCGCAGCGGCGCCAGGACCCCGGCGATCACGATCGCCACGTTGGCCCCGGACACGGCCGTCAGATGGGCCAGCCCCGCCCGCCGGAAGTCCTCGACGAGCACCGGGTCCATGGCCTGGGTGTCCCCGACGACCAGGCCCGGCAGGAGCCCGCCCGCCTGCGGCCCCAGCACCCGGAGGGCGGCGTCC
>DASQNB010000591.1:0-4571 GCA_035645175.1 Geodermatophilus sp. | reverse complement strand
GTCCGGCGGCTGGAGGCCGGCGGGCTGACCCTCGAGGAGTCGCTCGGCCTGTGGGAGCGCGGCGAGCAGCTGGCCGAGCTGTGCCGGCACTGGCTGGACCGGGCCCGCGAGCGCCTCGCCGCCGCGACCCCCGGCGATCAGTCCGAGTAGGGCCGCACCGCCCCGGCGACGGTCGCCAGCTCCTCGTCGGTCGCCGAGCCGGTGACCAGCACGGTGACGCCGTCGGCCGTGCGGGACAGCACCGTCTCGCCGCGCTCCGTCGTCCCCCGGGTCCAGGCCTGCTCGCCGACGTCGACGGTCCCCTGCTCCTGCGCACCACCGAGGACGGCGTCGACCGCGTCGGCCCGGGCGTCGTCGCTCACCACGAACCCGGCGTACTCCGAGGACGGCGTGAGGTAGCCGATCTCCAGGGTGACCGGGTCACCGGCCTCGGCCTCGCCGGCGTCGGTGCGGGCGCTGGTCGGGCGGTACCCCTCCGGCAGCCCCGCCGGGGCGAGGACCGGGTAGCCGGCGCGGGCCGCGGCCAGCTGCACGGTGCTGGCGGGGTCGACCTCGCGGACGGTGTCGACGTCGGACTGCTTGAAGGCCATCCAGCCCACCAGTGCCAGGCAGACCAGCACCAGCAGGCCCATCGACCGCAGCATGTTGGCCGCGCTCATCCGGTTGGCCCGCTCGACCGCCGGCGAGGACGCCTGCGGGGGCGGCTGACTGGTCGGGCCGGCTGAGCTCACCCCCCTAGGATGACAGGGCTGTCGCCCCACCCCCGCCGCCCAGCGTCCGCGGCCGCCTCCAGGGCGTTCCCGAGCTTGCGAGGGGACCCAGGAGGGGGTCCTTCCACAGGAGGTCCGCGTGTCCCTGCCCCTGCCCGACGGCTCCACGACCCACAGCGCAGGCAGCTTCCGCTCCGACCGTCCGGCCCCCGACCGCAACCTCGCCATGGAGCTGGTCCGCGTCACCGAGGCGGGCGCGATGGCGGCCGGCCGCTGGGTGGGCCGCGGCGACAAGAACGGTGGGGACGGCGCCGCCGTCGACGCGATGCGCGCACTCATGGGCACGGTGAGCATGAAGGGCGTCGTGGTCATCGGCGAGGGCGAGAAGGACGAGGCGCCGATGCTCTACAACGGCGAGGAGGTCGGCGACGGCAACGGCCCGGAGTGCGACGTCGCGGTCGACCCGGTCGACGGCACCACGCTGATGGCCAAGGGCATGCCCAACGCGATCGCGGTCATGGCGGTGGCCAGCCGCGGCGCCATGTACGACCCGTCCGCGGTCTTCTACATGGACAAGATCGCCACCGGCCCGGCCGCGGCCGACGCCATCGACATCACCGCACCCGTCGCCGAGAACATCCGGCGGGTGGCCAAGGCCAAGCACAGCTCCCCCGGCGAGGTCACCGTCTGCATCCTCGACCGCCCCCGCCACGAGCAGCTGGTGCACGAGGTGCGGGAGGCCGGCGCCCGGATCAAGTTCATCACCGACGGCGACGTGGCCGGCGCGATCGCCGCAGCCCGCGACGGCACCGGCGTCGACCTGCTGATGGGCATCGGCGGCACCCCAGAGGGGATCATCACCGCCTGCGCGCTCAAGTGCATGGGCGGTGCCCTGCAGGGCCGGCTGTGGCCCAAGGACGACGACGAGCGGCAGAAGGCGATCGACGCCGGCCACGACCTCGACCGGGTCCTGCACATCGACGACCTCGTGCGCGGCGACGTCTTCTTCGTCGCCACCGGCATCACCGACGGCGAGCTGCTGCGCGGCGTGCAGTACCGGTCCGGGGGAGCCACCACGCAGTCGCTGGTCATGCGCTCGAAGTCGGGGACGATCCGCTCGATCGAGAGCCTGCACTCACTGGAGAAGCTGCGCGCCTACTCCTCGGTGCCCCCCTTCGACCAGCCCGCCGACTGAGGCACCGCGGTCCTCCGGACCGCACCACGATCATCGTGCGACCCTCCGGGCCCCCACTGCTCGCGACACCCGTGCGACGGGCCGAGTGCCTCAGCTGCGCGGCGGCAGGGGCGGGACCGGAGGCGGCGGGACCGGAGGGGGCGGCGGTGGCAGGTGCCGCTGGGCGAGGCGGTCGACCAGTGCCCGCCACCGGCTCGCCGACTCCCCCGGCGCCACGCTGCGCAGCCGCAGGTCACCGAAGACGCTGCGCGCATGGACGACGACCCGCGGCGTGCCGGCCAGCCGCGGCACCGGCGTGAGTTCGGTCTTGCGGTCCCCGAAGACGGTCCGGCCGTGCAGCTCGGCGTCCACCCCCTCGGCGACGACCACGTCGACGTCGCCGAACCAGGTCTGCAGGTGGAGCTCGACCCGATCGGCGCCGGTGCGCAGGCCGCGCAGGTCCAGCCGGACGTCGCCGAAGACCGTGGACAGGTGCCGCGGCGCGTCGGACACCCCCGCCAGCCGGATGTCGCCGAAGACGTTGGAGACCTGCTCCGGCGTCCGCGTGCCGACGACCTCCACCGGCGGCGCGGCGTCCGCCGGCAGGTCGGCGACGAGCGCGGCCAGGTCGGCCAGCGTGGCGGCGGCGTAGGCGCACTCCACCCGCTCGCCGAACTCGGACAGGTCGATCCGCCCCTCGGCGACCGCGCGCTGCAGCCGGGTCACGGTGCCCTCGCGGTCGGCGTCCGAGGCGCGCACCGCCGGCCGGTCGGGGACGGCGTCCGGGTACACCCGCCGACCGTAGCCGAGCGGACCGCCCCTCGCGGCCGACTCCGGCACCGGTCGCCGTCCCCACCCGGGGCGCGCCCGCCGGAGCGGTCCGGACCGCGACCGCGCGGGCATCTAGGGTCCTGGTCGAGCACGGTCACCAACCACCACACCGGGAGCTGCAGCAATGCCCCCTGAGAACCAGGCCGCACAGCAGGACGGGGCCGACCACCGCATCGAGCACGACTCGATGGGCGAGGTCCGGGTCCCCGCGTGGGCGAAGTGGCGGGCGCAGACGCAGCGCGCCGTAGAGAACTTCCCGATCTCGGGCACGCCGATCGAGCGCGAGCTGATCGCCGCGCTGGCCGCGATCAAGGGCGCGGCCGCCGCGGTCAACGCCTCTCTGGGCGTCCTGCCGCAGGAGACCGCCGACGCGATCGGCACCGCGGCGGCGGCCGTGGCCCGGGGTGAGTGGGACGACCACTTCCCCATCGACGTCTTCCAGACCGGCTCCGGGACGTCGAGCAACATGAACACCAACGAGGTGTTGGCCTCCCTCGCCACCGAGGCGCTGGGCTCACCGGTGCACCCCAACGACCACGTCAACGCGTCGCAATCGTCCAACGACGTCTTCCCCTCGGCCATCCACGTGGCCGCGACGCGGGCGATCGTCCGCGACCTCATCCCGGCGCTGCAGCACCTCGAGACCTCCCTCTCGCGCAAGGCCGAGGAGTTCGCCGAGGTCGTCAAGAGCGGGCGCACGCACCTGATGGACGCCACCCCGGTGACCCTGGGCCAGGAGTTCGGCGGGTACGCCGCGGCGGTGCGCTACGGCGTCGAGCGGCTGCAGGCCTCGCTGCCGCGGATCGGCGAGCTGCCGCTGGGTGGCACCGCGGTCGGCACGGGCATCAACACCCCGCCCGGTTTCGCCGCCGCGATCATCGAGCGGCTGGCCGCCGAGCTGGACCTGCCGCTGTCCGAGGCGCGCAACCACTTCGAGGCGCAGAGCTCGCGCGACGCCCTGGTCGAGGGCTCCGGCCAGTTGAAGACCATCGCCGTCGGCCTGGTGAAGATCGCCAACGACCTGCGCTGGATGGGCTCGGGCCCGCGCACCGGTCTGGGCGAGATCCAGCTGCCCGACCTGCAGCCGGGCAGCTCGATCATGCCGGGCAAGGTGAACCCGGTGATCCCGGAGGCGGTCATCCAGGTGTCCGCCCAGGTGATCGGGAACGACGCCGCGGTGACCTTCGCCGGCACCACGGGCGTCTTCGAGCTCAACGTGACGCTGCCGCTCATGGCCCGCAACGTGCTGGAGTCGATCCGGCTGCTGGCCAACGTCAGCCGGATCCTGGCCGACCGCTGCGTCGACGGGATCGTCGCCAACGTCGACCAGTGCCGGGAGTACGCCGAGTCCTCGCCGTCCATCGTCACGCCGCTGAACAAGTACATCGGCTACGAGGAGGCGGCCAAGGTCGCCAAGCAGTCGCTGGCCGAGCAGAAGACGATCCGCCAGGTGGTCGTGGAGCGCGGCTACGTGGAGCAGGGGAAGCTCACCGAGCAGCAGCTCGACGAGGCCCTCGACGTCCTCTCGATGACCCACCCGTGAGGCGTCGGCGGGGCGGTTCCGGCAGCGGATCCGCCCCGCCGGTCCGGCTGGGCGTGGTCGTACCCCCGGAACCTGGGTAGCGTCCGTGCCGATGAGCGAGACAGCGAGCGCACCCGTGGCCGGCAACCCCGACGTACAGCTGCGCTATCCCGGTGGTGAACTGCCCCTGCCGGTGGTGCCGGCCACCGAGGGGGCCGACGGGCTGGACACCAGCAAGCTGCTGGCCACCACCGGCCAGGTCGCGCTGGACATCGGCTTCGTCAACACCGCCTCGTGCACCTCGGCGATCACCTACATCGACGGCGACGCCGGC
>DASQNB010000590.1:0-1943 GCA_035645175.1 Geodermatophilus sp. | reverse complement strand
GCGGCGGTCACCGTCGCCTGGCTGGTGGGGCGCCGGCAGGCCCGCCGGCTGGCGCGCCCGCTGGAGGACCTCGAGGAGAGCGCCCGCCGACTGGGGGACGGCGACTTCAGCGTGCGCAGCCGCCGGGGCGGGATCGCGGAGATCGACGCGGTGGGCGCCGCGCTCGACGCGACCGCGATGCGCCTGGACGAGCTGCTGGCCCGGGAACGCGCGTTCTCCGCCGACGCCTCCCACCAGTTGCGGACGCCGCTGGCCGGCATGCGGCTGCGCCTGGAGGCGGCCCTCGAGCGGGCCGACGTGGACCCCCGTCCGGCGATCGCCGCGACCCTGGTCGACGCCGACCGCCTGGAGGCGACCATCGACGAGCTGCTGACACTGGCCCGCGCCGGGCAGAGCGCCCCCACCGGTTCGGTGGACCTCGACGCACTCCTGGGCGAGCTGTCGCCGGAGTGGGGTGCGCGCCTGGCGCTGCACGGCCGGGACCTCGAGGTCCGGGTCGACCCCGGTGCGCCGGACGCGTGGACGTCGACCGCGGCGGTCCGTCAGGTGCTGGGGGTGCTGGTCGACAACGCCACCACGCACGGCCGCGGCACGGTCACGATCGCGGTCCGCGAGGCCAGCGGCGCCGTCGCCGTCGACGTCTCCGACGAGGGTCCCGGCGTCCGGGACCCGGAGGGGCTCCTGTTCTCCCGGCAGGCCGACCGCCGGGACGGGCACGGCATCGGCCTGAGCCTGGCCCGCCGACTGGCCGAGGCCGAGCACGGCCGGCTGACGCTGACCCGGGTGTCCCCGCCGGTGTTCACCCTGCTCCTGCCGGCCGCGCCGGCCGGGGTCCAGGCAGGTGGGGACGACGTCCTGACCTCGCCCCGCCCCGGTCGCTGACCCCGTGCGGGCGGAGACCCGCCGTCACCCACCGCGCGGGGTGAGACAGGCCCAGACGTGCTTGGCGGTGCCGTCGACGACCCAGCCGTGGCTGCTCGCCAGCCGGGCGATCAGGTGCAGGCCGAGCCCGCCCAGGGCGGGGTCGCGGCCGACCGGAGGTGCCGGGGCGGCGTCCGGCCGGCCGTCCGCGACGTCGACCAGCCACCCGTGCCCGGTGACCACGACCTGCACGGTCACCGGTGGACCACCGTGCCGCAGCGCGTTGGACACCAGCTCCTCGAAGGCCAGCAGGAGGAGGTCCACGTCGGCGTCCCCGGCCCCGGGCGGGGAGGTCGCCTCGTCGGCGAGGTCGCCGCGCAGGGCCCTGCGGGCTGCGGTGAGCTGGGCCGGGGTGGCCAGCTGCCAGCGCCAGCGCGCCCGCGCCGACGCACTCGTGTCGGGCAGCCGACGCTCCTGCCAGGTGCTCGAGGTCATGTCTCCCCGCCGGTCGGTCGCCCTGCCCGGTCGACGGGGTCACACGTCCTCGTACCCAGCCCCATGCACGGCCGGGACGGCACGCGTCGGCAGGTGCGTCCCCGGTCCCGGTGGGACGCCGGGGGTCGTCTGGGCCTATCGCCTCGGTGGCGGCGTACCCCGGGGACAGACCCGGACCGCGATGACGGCGACGTCGTCGTCCCCGTCGGTCGGCATCCGCCGGAGCACCTGGTCGCACAGCTCGTCGAGGGGCATCCCGCCGAGCTCGGCCACGGTGTCCACGAGACGCTGCAGCCCGACGTCGAGGTCCTCGCCCCGGCGCTCGACCAGGCCGTCGGTGTAGAGCAGCAGGGTCTCCCCCGTCGACAGCGTGCCGAGGTGGTCGCGGCGCGGGGTCGACTCCGGGACGTCGAGCCCCAGCACCCGGTCCGGAGCGCCGTCGAGCAGGCGCGCGGAGCCGTCGGCGGTCACGAGCAGCGGGGGCAGGTGCCCGGCCGAGGACCAGGTCACCCGCCAGTCGCTCCCCGGCCGACCTGCGTCGTCCGGCTCCACCCGGGCCACCAGCGCGGTCGCGAAGACCGACGGGC
>DASQNB010000589.1:0-4255 GCA_035645175.1 Geodermatophilus sp. | reverse complement strand
TCGTGCTGTCAACGGATCAGCCATGGGCCGACAGGGGACGCCGAGATGAGCGGTCTTGATCTGGACCGGTTGGTGGCCATCGACGTGCACGTGCACGTGGAGGCCGACGGCCACGGGCACTATGCGCTGGATGACGAGCTGCGTGCCGCCGCCTCGAAGTACTTCAAGGGCGACCCGTACCACCCGACGGTGCCGCAGATCGCCGCCGACTACCGGAAGCTGAGCATGGCCGCGGTGATCTTCACCGTGGACGCCGAGGCCGCCACCGGCCAGCAGCTCCTCTCCAACGAGGAGATCGCCGAGGCTGCCGCCGAGCACCCCGACATCCTCATTCCCTTCGGCTCGATCGACCCGGCGCGCGGGGCGGCCGGCGTCCGGGCTGCCCGGCGCCTCGTCGAACAGCACGGGGTGCGCGGCTTCAAGTTCCACCCGAGCCTGCAGGCCTTCGAGCCCAACGATCGGAAGCACTATCCGCTGTACGAAGAGCTGCAGACCCTGAGCGTCCCGGTGCTCTTCCACACCGGGCAGACCGGCATTGGCTCCGGCTTGCCGGGTGGGCGCGGCATCAAGCTGCGCTACTCCGACCCGATGCTGCTCGACGATGTCGCCGCCGACTTCCCCGGTCTGACGATCATCATGGCCCACCCCTCGGTGCCCTGGCAGGACGCCGCGATCGCCGTCGCCCAGCACAAGGCCAACGTCTACATCGACCTGTCCGGCTGGTCGCCGAAGTACTTCCCACCCCAGCTGGTCCGCGCCGCCAACTCCTTGTTGAAGAACAAGGTGCTGTTCGGCTCCGACTACCCGCTGCTCCGGCCGGAGCGGTGGCTGAAGGACTTTGAGCAGCTGGACATCCGCGACGAGGTCAAGCCGCTGATCTTGAAGGAGAACGCCATCCGCGCTCTCGCCCTGACCTGACCGGGTCGCGGGGCCACTCTCCGCGCTGCTGCCCCGCGACCTGCGGCGAGTCGTCCTGTGCTCACGACGCTGTGCCCACGGAGGAACGCCGCACGAAGTGAGCCCACACCCGCGACACCCTTACGGCAGGAACGAGAGCCATGCGCGCGTACCGCTACACCGGTCAGCACAAGGCCGAGCTGGCCGAGGTGCCCATCCCCGAGCCCCGCCACGGCGACGTGCTCGTCCGGGTTGGAGCCAGCGGGGCCTGCCACTCTGACCTGGGAATCCTCGCAGCTCCACCGGGCGCGTTCCCCGCGCCCCTCACGCTCGGCCACGAGGTCGCGGGCTACGTCGAGAGCCTCGGACCGGGCGTGAGCCGATGGGAGATCGGCGAACCGGTCGTCGTCCACGCGCTCCTCGGCTGCGGTCGCTGCCGGGCGTGCGTCCTCGGTCTGGAGAACCAGTGCCGGGTTGTCGAGTTCGGCGGCCTGGGGCTCACCCGCGATGGGGGAATGGCGGACTACGTTGTCGTCCCGGAGACGCACCTGGTTGGTACGGGCGATCTCGACCTCACACAGGCCGCCCCGCTTGCCGATGCCGGATTGACGGCCTACCACGCCATCACACTGTGCCGAGATGCTCTCCGGCCCGGCACACACTGCGTGGTGATCGGTGTCGGTGGCCTGGGACACATGGCCGTGCAGATTCTCGTGGCCACCTCGGCCGCCTCGGTGATCGCGGTGGACACGGACGGGGGCGCCCTGGAGCTGGCGTCGAGACTGGGCGCCACGCACACCGTCCAGTCGGGTCCCCACTCCGTCGACCACATCCGCGAGATCGTGGGCCCGACGCCCGAAGGCGCAGACGTCGTCTTCGACTTCGTCGGCGTCACCGCGACCCTCGACATCGCCCGCAGCGTCGTGAGCCCGGGGGGACGTCTCGCACTAGTCGGTCTGGGGCAGGGCGAACTCACCTTCAGGCCGACGCCCGGCAACCCTCTGAACCCAATCCCCCTGGAGACCAGCGCCGTCGTGCCGTACTGGGGCAACCACCAGGACCTGGTCGAAGTAGTGGCCCTCAGCCGGGCTGGGCACGTCAAGGCGGAGACACAGATTTTTCCGCTTGCTGAGGTCGCGGAGGCCTACCGGAAGCTCGACCGGGGCGAGGTCCGCGGTCGAGCCGTCATGGTCCCCTGATCTGTCCGCCGGGGCCGAGCCCTGTCGTGCCCGAGGACACCCCGCGCCCATCCGACTAGTCGACGACCGGCTCACCGGCCCTATCAACCTCGGTCAGCACAACTCACCGCGTCCCCCCAGGAGATCTTGTGTCCCTGCCCGAACTGTTCGATCTCACCGGCAAGGTCGCCCTCGTCACCGGTGCCGGAGGAGGACTCGGCAGAGAGTTCGCCGACGCTCTCGCGGAGGCCGGCGCCGACGTCGCCTGCGTGGACCTCGACTCCGAGGCTGCCGCACAGACCGCGGCCGCCGTTGTGAAGCATGGTCGCCGCGCCGCGAGCATCGCGTGCGACGTCGCCGACGAACAGCAGGTCGCCACCACGGTCGCGACCACCGTGCGCGAGTTGGGCCGCTTCGACATCCTCTTCAACAACGCCGGCGTCGCCGATGCCCCGCCTGCACCGGCACACGAGATGACCAGCGCTTCCTGGCACAAGGTGATCGACGTAGACCTGCATGGCGTGTTCTACACCGCCCGCGAAGCCCTCAAGGTCATGGTCGGGCAAGGCAGCGGGAAGATCATCAACGTCGCCTCGATGTGGGGAACCGCCGGTTCGGCCAGCATCGTGGCCATGCCCGGCTACACCGCCGCGAAGGGGGCCGTGGTCAACCTCTCTCGCGAACTCGGACTCGAGTACGCAAAGGCCGGCATCCAGGTCAACGCGCTCTGCCCCGGCTTCTACCGCACCGAGTTCGGCGAATACGGCGATCCCCAGTTTGTCGCCACCGTGTCCGGCTTCACCCCGATGGGGCGCGTCGCCGCAGCCAGCGAGATCCGAGGACCCGCGCTGTTCCTCGCATCGGCCGCCTCGGACTTCATGACAGGCCAATGCCTGATTGTCGACGGCGGCTGCATGGCCAAGTGATCAGACGTCGACGTGAGCCGCGCAGGGGGTAGCGGTTGCCCATGAGACCGTTCGACTGCCTCGTTGACTCACGTGCTGGTTGCAGCACCTACGGATGCAAGAGGACGCCTTGGCCCGGATGCGGCGTCCCCGAGATCGCACGCCCGTATGATCTCAAGTCAAGGAGGCAGGAATGCTCGGCCCTGAAGTGATCAAGACACGTGTCGGCATCGTGGGCGGAGGCCCGGCCGGGCTGATGCTCTCCCACCTGCTCGCCGAGGCCGGCATCGACAACGTCGTGGTGGACAACCGCGAGCACGAGACCATCCGCACCACCCACCGCGCCGGGATCCTCGAGCACGGCAGTGTGTCCATGTTGGTGGAGTCCGGGGTCTCGGACCGGGTGCTGACCGCGGGGCACAAGCACGAGGGCATCGACCTGCGGTTCGGCGGGGAGAGCCATCGCATCGACTTCACCGACCTGGTCGGGGAGGCGGTGTGGCTGTACCCGCAGAACGAGGTGTTCGTCGACCTCGCCGCGGCCCGTCGACGGGACGGGGGCGACGTCCGGTTCGGCGTCTCCGACACCGCCGTCTCGGACCTCACCAGCCACACTCCCCGCATCTCCTTCACGGATGCCGACGGCGTCGCCCGGGAGATCCACGCCGAGATCCTGGTCGGGGCCGACGGCTCGCAGGGCATCACCAAGTGGGCCATCCCCAGCGAGCACCGCACCGACAACTTCATCGAGTACCCCTTCGCCTGGTTCGGCATCCTCTGCGAGGCCTCACCCAGCGCCGAGGAGCTCATCTACGCCCACTCGCAGCACGGCTTCGCACTCATCAGCCAGCGCGACGCGAACATCCAGCGGATGTACTTCCAGTGCTCCCCCGACGAGGACGCCGCCGCGTGGTCGGAGGACCAGATCTGGGCGGAACTGCGGAAGCGGGTGGACGGCCCGGACGGCCTCGAGCTGCAGCAGGGCCGGATCTTCGACACGACCGTGCTGAAGTTCCGCAGCTACGTCTGCGAACCCATGCGCTACGGCAACCTCTTCCTCGCCGGCGACGCCGGCCACACCGTGCCACCGACCGGCGCCAAAGGCCTCAACCTCGCCTTCGCCGACGTCCGGGTCCTGTTCGAGGGCATCGAGTCCTGGGCCGCCACCGGTTCCCGGGACCTCCTCGACCGGTACAGCGAGCCCCGTGAGAGCCAACCGACGGCCGACACGCAGGTCCTGGTCGGCGAGCGCGTGGGTGGCCTCGACTCCAGGAC
>DASQNB010000588.1:0-2723 GCA_035645175.1 Geodermatophilus sp. | reverse complement strand
CCGTCGAGGGCCGGGTCGCCGAGCTCGCCGACCTGCCCGCGGAGGTCGCCGCCGCCGACGTGCTGGTCACCTGCACCGGTGCCCGCGGCCTCGTCGTCGGCACCGAGGTCGTCGCCCGCGCGATGCAGTCCAGGATCGGGGCCGCCCGGCCGGACCGGCCGCTGGTCGTCATCGACCTGGCGCTGCCCCGGGACGTCGACCCCGGCGTGGCCGGGCTGCCCGGTGTGCACGTGGTCGACCTCGCCCTCCTGCAGGGCGAGCGGGGCGCGGCCGGGGACACCTCCGGTGCCAGCCCGGTGGCGGCGGACGACGTCGCCGCGGCGCACGCCCTCATCGAGGCCGAGACCGCGCTGCTGCGCGCGGAGCGCCAGGCCGCCGCGGTCGCGCCGACGGTCTCGGCACTGCGCAGCCAGGCCGCCGAGGTGGTCGACGCCGAGCTGCTGCGGCTGTCCACGCGGGTGCCCGACCTGGACGCCCGCGCCCGTACCGAGGTCGCCCGGACCGTCCGCCGCGTCGTCGACAAGCTGCTGCACGAGCCGACCGTGCGGGTCAAGGAGCTGGCCAGCGCCCCGGGCGGGATCGACTACGCCGACGCGCTGCGGGCCCTGTTCGGCCTCGGCATCGACGCCGAGGTCCTCCCGGCGCGCACCAACCTGGCCGAGGCCGTCACCGTCGACCCCGACGAGCTGCGCCCCGGGGGTGCCTCGTGACGGCCCCGCCCACGGCCACGGCCACGGCCACGGCCACGACCACGGCCACCCTGCGGCTCGGCACGCGGGCCAGCCAGCTGGCCACCACGCAGTCGCAGGCCGTCGCCGACGCGATCACCGCGGCCAGCGGCGTCCGCGTCGAGCTGGTGCACATCAGCACCGAGGGCGACCGCTCCTCGGCGGCGATCGCCCAGCTCGGCGGCACCGGCGTCTTCGTGACGGCGATCCGCCAGGCGCTGCTCGAGGGTACCGTCGACGTCGCCGTCCACAGCTACAAGGACCTGCCCACGCTGCCCGAGCCGGGGTTGACCATCGCCGCCGTCCCGCCCCGGGAGGACCCGCGCGACGCGCTGGTCGCCCGGGACGGCCTCACCCTCGGCGAGCTGCCGGCCGGGTCCACGATCGGCACCGGCGCCCCGCGCCGGGTCGCCCAGCTGCGTGCGCTCGGCCTCGGCCTGGAGGTCGTGCCGATCCGCGGCAACGTGGACACCCGCATGGCGCGGGTGGGTGGGCTGGGTCCTGACGCAGACCTGGACGCCGTCGTGCTGGCCCGCGCCGGGCTGTCCCGGCTGGGCCGGCTGGGCGCCGTCACCGAGACCCTCGACCCGCTGCAGGTGCTCCCCGCACCGGCGCAGGGCGCGCTGGCCGTGGAGTGTCGCGCCGACGACGAGCGCACCCGGCAGGTGCTCGCGGCCCTCGACGACGCGGCCACGCGGGCCTGCGTGGTCGCCGAGCGGACGACGCTGGCGGCACTCGAGGCCGGCTGCAGCGCGCCGGTCGCCGCCTACGCCGAGCTCGCCGAGGGCGAGGACGGCCCCGAGCTGTTCCTCCGCGCCTCGGTCACCGCGCTCGACGGCAGCGACGGCGTCCGGGGCTCGACCACCGGACCGCCCACCGAGGCCGAGCGGCTCGGCCGCGAGCTCGCCGCGGAACTCCTCGACCGGGGGGCCGCCGAGCTGATGGCGGCCTCCAGATGACGCGCACCACCACCCCGGCCGGACAGCAGACCCCGGCCCTCCGTACCCCCGCACACGAGCCCTCCGGGGCCAGAAACAGGAGCAGGACATGACCCGTAAGAACGGCGCGGCCGGCAGGGTCGTCTTCGTCGGCGCCGGCCCGGGCGACCCAGGCATGCTCACCGCCCGGGCGACCGCGGCGCTCGCCGAGGCGCACACCGTCCTCGTCGACCCCGACGTGCCCGCCGCGATCGCCGAGGCCGTCCGCACCGACCGCCCCGAGCGCGAGCTGACCCCCGCGACCGGGGAGCCGGCCGAGGTGGCCAAGGCGGCCGTGGCCGCGGCCAAGGCCGGTGGCACCGTCGTCCGGCTGGTCGCCGGTGACCCGTTCACCTCCGACGCCGTGGTCAAGGAGGTGCTGGCCGTGGGCCGCACCTCGGTCGGCTTCGACGTCGTCCCCGGCGTGGCCGCCTCGACCGCCGTCCCGGCGTTCGCCGGCGTCGCCCTCGGCGGCACCTCGCTGTCGGCCGACCTGCGCGGCGGCGAGGCCGACCTGACCGCGCTGGCCGCCGCGGCGAGGAGCCTGGACGCGCCCCTGGTGCTGCAGGGCAACGCCGAGGACCTCCCTGACGCCGCGGCGCGGCTGGTCGAGGGCGGCCTGTCCGGCTCCACCGCGGTCGTCGTCACCACCGGCGGCTCGGGCACCGGGCAGAAGAGCGTGGTCGCCAAGCTCGCGGCCGTCGCCGAGAAGACCGCGGGGCTGGACGCCGTCAGCGGCCCGGTCGTGGCCACCGTCGGCTCGGCCGTCGACAAGCGGGCCAAGCTCTCCTGGTGGGAGAGCCGGCCGCTGTTCGGCTGGCGGGTGCTGGTGCCGCGCACCAAGGACCAGGCCGCCGAGATGAGCGACCGGCTGCGCGCCTACGGCGCCGTCCCGGTCGAGGTGCCGACGATCGCCGTCGAGCCGCCGCGCAGCCCCGCGCAGATGGACCGCGCGGTCAAGGGCCTGGTCACCGGCCGCTACGGCTGGATCGTCTTCACCTCGGTCAACGCGGTGAAG
>DASQNB010000587.1:0-2071 GCA_035645175.1 Geodermatophilus sp. | reverse complement strand
CCGCACGACGTAGACGTCCTTGGTCGGGGCGACGTTGTAGTCGGCCGGCAGCGGGGACTGCCCCTCGGCGAGGACCGCCTCGAACTCCAGGACGAGGTCCTCGGGGCGGCGGCTGGCGGCGTAGCGGCCACACACGGTGGTTCCTCCCGGTCGGGCCGGCTGATGCGGTCACCTGCGACTGTAGGCCGGGGCGGTGACGGTTCCCGGCAGTGGTGGACGGGCAGGCACGAGTCGACGTCCCGACTGACAAGAGACGAGGATCACGCCCGTGACCGCGACCCAGAACCCACCGACCGAGCACCCGAAGACCGCCAGCGAGTCCGGCGAGCGCCGCTACGCGACGGTCAACCCCTTCACCGGCGAGACCGAGAAGGAGTTCGACTTCACGCCGACCGAGGCGATCGACGGCATCGTCGAGCGTGCGCACGCCGCCTACCAGGAGTGGCGGCAGCGGTCGGTCGAGGACCGCGCCGCCGTCGTCCGGCGGGCCGCCGAGCTGATGGACGAGCGCCGCGAGGACCTCGCGAAGCTCATCACCACGGAGATGGGCAAGCGGCAGGAGGAGGCCACGGGCGAGCTGTACCTGTGCTCGATGATCCTGAAGTACTACGCCGACAACGGCCCGGGCTTCCTCGAGCCCACGCCGATCCAGCCGCTGATGGGCAAGGGCGAGGCCGTCGTCGAGACCCGGCCGATCGGCGTCCTGCTGGCCATCGAGCCGTGGAACTACCCCTTCTACCAGGTGGTCCGCGTGGCCGGCCCGAACCTGGTGCTGGGCAACACGGTCGTCCTCAAGCACGCCGAGATCACCCCGCAGTGCGCGGTGGCCATCGAGCAGCTGTTCACCGACGCCGGCGCTCCCGAGGGCGTCTTCACGAACACCTTCCTGCGGATCGCCGACGTCGAGCAGGTCATCGCCGACCCGCGCATCCAGGGGGTGACGGCGACCGGCAGCGAGCGAGCGGGCAGCGCCGTCGGCGCGCTGGCCGGCAAGCACCTGAAGAAGTCGGTGCTCGAGCTCGGCGGCAGCGACCCGTTCATCGTGCTCGACGCCGAGGACCTCGGTGCCACGGTCAAGGCCGCCACCATGGGCCGGATGCAGAACACCGGTCAGGCCTGCACGGCGTCCAAGCGTCTGATCGTCACCGAGGAGCTCTACGAGCCCTTCGTCGAGGGCCTCAGGCAGGCGTTCTCCACCTTCTCCCCCGGCGACCCGGCCGACCCGTCGACGACGCTGGCCCCGCTGTCGAGCGAGCGGGCCGCGCAGGACCTGCACGCGCAGATCCAGGACGCCGTCGACAAGGGCGCCACGGTCGTCGCGGGTGGAGAGCGGCCCGAGCTCCCGGGCGCGTTCGTCGAGGCCACGATCCTCACCGACGTCACCCCGGAGATGCGCGCCTTCCGCGAGGAGCTGTTCGGCCCCGCGGCCGTCGTCTACAAGGTCAAGGACGCCGAGGAGGCCGTCGCGCTGGCCAACGACAGCGACTTCGGCCTGGGCGCCACCGTCATGAGCAGCGACCTCGACCGCGCGCGGGCGGTGGCCGATCGGCTCGAGGCCGGCATGGTGTGGATCAACCAGCCGACCGGCACCTCCCCCGAGCTGCCGTTCGGCGGCATCAAGCGGTCGGGTTACGGTCGCGAGCTCTCAGAGCTCGCCATGTTCGAGTTCGCCAACCGGCGGCTGGTCCGGACGGTGCCGGTGAAGAAGGCCGCCAAGCCGGTCGGCGGCTGAGTGTGCGCGCGGTGCGGCGCCGCCGACCGGGCAGGATGGACGCATGAGCTCGGTCTGGACGACGCCGCACCGCGCCACCCCGGTGGACGCGGTCGTGGCCCTGCCCGGGTCGAAGTCGCTGACCGCCCGGGCGCTGGTCCTGGCCGCGCTCGCCGACGGCCCCAGCCGGCTGGTCCGGCCGCTGCGGGCACGGGACACCGACCTGATGGCGGCGGCGCTGCGGGCGCTAGGGGTCGGCATCGCCGAGGACGGCGAGGACTGGCTGGTCACCCCTGGGAAGCTGCGCGGGCCGGCGGAGGTGGACGCCGGCCTGGCCGGCACCGTCCTACGGTTCCTGCC
>DASQNB010000586.1:0-10316 GCA_035645175.1 Geodermatophilus sp. | reverse complement strand
CAGGTGCTGCCCACGGGGGCCGCCGACCCGGCCTGGTTCGCCACGGTGGCGCGGCAGATGAACGAGCGGCTCGACGCCGCCATCGAGGTCGTCCCGCAGCTGGCCGAGCACGCCGAGGGGCTGCGCGCGGTCTACGCGGCGCTGACCGAGGACCCCGGGCCCGTCGTCCGCCAGCGGGTGCACGGCGACCTGCACCTGGGGCAGGTGCTGCGCACCGCCACCGGGTGGATCGTGATCGACTTCGAGGGCGAGCCCGCCCGCCCGCTGGCCTCCCGCCGCGAGCTGGACAGCCCGATGCGCGACGTGGCCGGGATGCTGCGCAGCTTCGACTACGCCGCCCGGCACATGCTCGTCGAGCAGCCGGGTGATCAACAACGCGCTTACCGCGCCCAGGAGTGGGCAGAGCGCAACCGGAGCGCATTCTGCGCGGGGTACGCGGCCGCGAGCGGTACGGAGGCCTGCGGTGACAGCCCGTTGCTGCGGGCGTTCGAGGCGGACAAGGCCGTCTACGAGTGCGTCTACGAGGCGCGCAACCGCCCGCACTGGCTCATGATCCCGCTGCAGTCGCTGTCCCGGCTCACCGCCGCGGGCTAGCCGCGCGAGGCACGGACCACCGACACATCAGCACCGAAGAGGACGGCGAGCGATGACACCCCCGGACGACACCGAGCGCACCACCGACTCACCCCTGACCGGCGGCCGCCCGCCCGCGACCCGGGAGGAGCTGCAGGCCGTCGTCGAGGAGAAGACCGCCGCGGCCGAGGCGGCCGAGGCCGAGCCGATCGTCAACCCCGCCCCGGCGCGCAAGCGGGCCGCGGCGAAGAAGGCCCCCGGGGCGGTGAAGGCGCCGGCCAAGCGGGCGACCGCGAAGAAGGCGGCCGCGGCGGCGACGGACGGCGCGGCTCCCGCGAAGAAGGCGGCCAAGCGCGCGCCGCGCAAGAAGGCGCCGCAGGGCGACGTCGTCGCCGAGCAGGGCGGCACCGCCGCGCCCGTGGTCGCCCCCGCGCCGATCGCCGAGCCGGGCAGCCCGAGCGGTGCCCCGGCCGACCAGCCGGAGCCGCCGAGTCCCGACCCCGCGGAGCCGAACACCCCGCAGGCGCCGGACGAGGACGGCGGCAGCGGTCCGGCCGGGACGGCGCCCGCGCAGCCCACTCCGGACGAGGCCGCGCCCACCGGGACCGCGCCGACCGGGACCGCGCCCGTCGAGCACCGTGCGGCCGGCGGCGGGTCGGACGTCGCGGCGGTGACCGTCCCCGAGGGGCAGGCGCCCGCCGAGGAGGGCCTGGCCCAGCAGGAGGCCCCCGCCGAGGTCGGCGAGGAGCAGCTGCGCGCCGTCGTCGACGGCTGGTCCTACGCCCCGCACAGCGTGCTCGGCGCCCACCCCGCCCGGGACGGCTGGGTGGTCCGGACGCTGCGCCCCGACGCGGTCTCGGTGACCGTCGTCGACGAGGACGGGTCCCGGTACGACACCCGCCGGATGCACGACGGCGGCATCTTCGAGGCCCGCCTGCCCAGGCAGCCCGGCGACTACCGCGTCGAGGTCTCCTACGGCGACGGCGAGGGCGGCACCAACACCTTCGTCGTCGACGACCCGTACCGCTGGCTGCCCACCGTCGGCGAGATGGACCAGCACCTCATCCGCGAGGGCCGGCACGAGCGGCTGTGGGAGGTCCTCGGCTCGCACGTGCGGCGCTACGACACCCCGCGCGGGCCGGTCGAGGGTGTCTCCTTCGCCGTCTGGGCCCCCAACGCGCAGGGCGTGCGCGTCACCGGTGACTTCGACTACTGGGAGGCCCGCGCCTACCCGATGCGGTCGCTGGGCTCCTCCGGCGTGTGGGAGGTCTTCGTCCCCGGCGTCGCCGTCGGCACCAAGTACCGGTATCACGTGCTCGGCCGCGACGGCGTCTGGCGGCACAAGTCCGACCCGGTGGCCTTCGAGACCGAGGTGCCGCCGCTCAACGCCTCGATCGTCACCGAGTCCCGGCACGAGTGGAACGACGACGAGTGGCTGGCCGAGCGGGCCCGCGGGGGCTGGCACGAGCGGCCGATGAGCATCTACGAGGTGCACGCGGGCTCGTGGCGGCAGGGCCTGTCCTACCGCGAACTGGCCGACGAGCTGGTCGACTACGTCGTCGAGCACGGCTTCACCCACATCGAGTTCATGCCGCTGGCCGAGCACCCGTTCGGCGGCTCGTGGGGCTACCAGGTCACCTCCTACTACGCCCCGACCTCCCGCTTCGGCAGCCCGGACGACCTCCGCTACCTCGTCGACCGCGCCCACCAGGCCGGCATCGGGGTCATCGTCGACTGGGTGCCCGCCCACTTCCCCAAGGACGACTGGGCGCTGGCCCGCTTCGACGGCACCCCGCTGTACGAGCACGGCGACCCGCGCCGCGGCGAGCAGCTGGACTGGGGCACCTACGTCTTCGACTTCGGCCGCTCCGAGGTCCGCAACTTCCTCGTCGCCAACGCCCTGTACTGGTGCGAGGAGTTCCACGTCGACGGCATCCGGGTCGACGCGGTCGCCTCGATGCTCTACCTCGACTACTCGCGCGACGAGTGGGAGCCCAACGTCCACGGCGGTCGGGAGAACCTCGAGGCCATGGCGTTCCTGCAGGAGGTGAACGCCACCGTGTACCGCGAGGTCCCCGGCGTGGTGACCATCGCCGAGGAGTCGACCGCCTGGCCCGGCGTCACCCGGCCCACCCACCTCGGCGGCCTGGGCTTCGGCTTCAAGTGGAACATGGGCTGGATGCACGACTCCCTGACCTACATGTCCAAGGAGCCGGTGCACCGCAGCTACCACCACGGCCAGCTGACGTTCTCGATGATCTACGCCTACTCCGAGAACTACGTGCTGCCGATCAGCCACGACGAGGTCGTCTACGGCAAGGGCTCGCTGCTGCGGAAGATGCCCGGCGACCGGTGGCAGCAACTGGCCAACCTGCGCGCCTACCTGGCCTACATGTGGGCCCACCCCGGCAAGCAGCTGCTGTTCATGGGCTCGGAGTTCGGCCAGGACGCCGAGTGGGCGGAGAGCCGCTCGCTGGACTGGTGGCACCTCGACGACCCCGCGCACCGGGGCGTCCTGCAGCTGGTCACCGACCTGAACAGCCGCTACAAGGAGACCGCCGCGCTGTGGTCCCAGGACGTCGACCCCGCGGGCTTCCAGTGGATCGACGCGAACGACGCCTCGGGCAACGTGCTGTCCTTCCTGCGCTTCAGCCGCCCCGGCGAGGGCGCCCCAGCGCTGGCCTGCGTCGCCAACTTCGCGGGCAGCCCGCACCAGGGCTACCGCATCGGCCTGCCGCGGCCGGGCAGGTGGCGCGAGGTGCTCAACACCGACGCCGAGGGCTACGGCGGTTCCGGCGTCGGCAACCTGGGCGGCATCGAGGCTGTCGAGCAGCCGTGGCACGGTCAGCCGTTCTCCGCGACCCTCGCCGCCCCGCCGCTGGGCACCGTCTGGTTCGTGAACGAGTAAGAGGACCCCGTCCTCCTCACCGTTCGCAAGCTCACGGCGAGCCTCTGGACGGGGCCGGCGGGGCGGGACCCTGCGGAGGGGCCGAGTGCGAGGCGGTCGCTCCGGGGGCGACAGGGCCGCTCCGATGGGACGATCCGGGGGACATGCCTGCCTCCTCCCTGCGTCGCGCGGCCGTGGCGCTGCTCGCCACGGTCGCGCTGTTCCTGGTGTCAGGCTGCTCGTTCGTCGTCGTCGGCCGGCCGAGCGCGGCCCAGCCCCCGGCCGCCGACCTCGCTGCCGCCGAGCTCGGCGTCGTCGGTGCCACCGACGGGCCGGTCGACACCCTGGCGCGCAACGCGCTGGCCGACCTCGAGACCTACTGGGCCCAGCAGTTCCCCGAGGTCTTCGGGCAGGACTTCGTGCCGCTGCAGGGCGGCTACTTCAGCGTCGACCCGAACGACGTCGACCCGGGCGAGTACCCGCAGGGCATCGGCTGCGGCTCGGACCCCCGCGACGTGGAGGGCAACGCCTTCTACTGCCAGGCCGCCGACGCACCGAACTCCGACTCGATCAGCTACGACCGCGCCTTCCTGGGTGAGCTCGCCGAGCAGTACGGCCGGTTCATCCCCGCACTCGTGATGGCCCACGAGTTCGGCCACGCCGTGCAGGGCCGGGTCGGCTACCCCGACTACTCCATCTCCGTGGAGACCCAGGCCGACTGCTTCGCCGGCGCCTGGACGGCGTGGGTCGCCGACGGGCAGGCCGAGCACTCGCAGATCCGCGCGCCCGAGCTCGACGAGGTGCTGGCCGGCTACCTGCTGCTGCGCGACCCCGTGGGCACCAGCATCAGCACCGAGGCCGCGCACGGCTCCTACTTCGACCGCATCTCGGCCTTCCAGGAGGGCTTCGACGCCGGCCCGATCGCCTGCCGGGACAACTTCACCGCCCAGCGCCCCTACACGCAGGGCGCGTTCACGAGTGCCGACGACGCCGCGAGCGGCGGGAACGCCCCGTTCCAGCTCGCCCAGCAGTTCGCTGCCGAGGGCCTGCCGGAGTTCTGGACCCTCGCCTTCGACCAGGTCTTCGGCGAGACCTTCACCCCGCCGGAGCTCGAGCCGTTCGCCGGCACCGCGCCCGACTGCGCCACCGACGACCTCGACCTGGTCTTCTGCGCCGAGCAGGACCTCGTCGGGTACGACGTCGAGGACCTGGTCGGCCCGGCCTACGAGCAGCTGGGCAACGCCGACTACGCCGTCATCACCGCCGCCTCGCTGCCCTACGCGCTGGCCGCGCGCGAGCAGCTGGGGCTGTCGACCGACGACGAGGAGGCGATCCGGTCGGCGGTGTGCCTCACCGGGTGGTTCTCCGCGGTGTTCTTCGACAACGAGCTCGAGGCGGCCGACATCTCCCCCGGCGACATCGACGAGGCCGCGCAGTTCCTGCTGACCTACGGCACCGATCCCTCGGTCGTGCCCGACGTCGAGCTGACCGGTTTCCAGCTGGTCGACCTGTTCCGCAGCGGCTTCTTCGAGGGCGCCGCCGCTTGCGACGTCGGCGTGTAGGCCCCCTGCAGGGGCCCGACGCGAGCCTGGTGACGCACTGGAACGGCCACCCTTCAGGGTCCCGCGCCGAGCCTGCGAGGCGTGGGGGGAAGGGTGGTCCTTCTAGTAGAGCGCCAGGGTGAGCTGGCGGCGGGCCGCGGCGACGCGCGGGTCCTGGTCGCCGACGACGCCGAAGAGCTCCACGAGGTGCCGGCGCGCCTGGTCGCGGTCCTCCCCGGCGGTCCGGCGGACGACGTCGAGCAGCCGCTCGAAGGCGCCCTCGACGTCACCGGTGCCGAGCAGGAAGTCCGCAGCGCGGGCCTGCGCGGCGACGTCGTCCGGGGCGGCGTCGGCAGCGGTGAGCGCGTCGGGACCGGCCTCGTCGGCGCGGCGGAACAGCTGCACCTGGCGCAGCGCGAGGCCGGCGACCGGGTGGTCGGGCTCGGTGTCGAGGATCGACTGGTAGGCGGCCTCGGCCGCGGTCAGGTCACCGCGCTCGAGGGCGGCCTCGGCGGCGTCCAGGCGGGGGTCCTCGGCCTCGCCGGGCTCCTCGTCGCCGGCGCCCGGGACGGCGCCGCCGGTCGTGGCGCGCACCAGCTCGGTGACGAACTGGCGGGCCTGCTCCTCGGGGATGGCGCCGGTGAACTCGGCGACCAGCTGGCCCTGCCAGACCGCCTTCACCGCGGGGATGCCCTGCACCCGCAGGCCCTGGGCCAGCGCCGGGTTGGCGTCGACGTCGACCTTGGCCAGCACCCACGAGCCGCCGCCCTCCGCGGCCAGCCGCTCGAGCACCGGGGACAGCTGCTTGCACGGGCCGCACCACTCGGCCCAGAGGTCGAGCACGACCGGCACCTGGAAGGACCGGTCGAGCACCTCGGTCTGGAAGGTGGCCTCGGTGACGTCGACGACGGCGGCACCCGGCGCACCGGCCGGGGCGGCGGCACCGGGCGGGGGCGCGGCCTGGGCCCGTGCCGCGGCCTCGGAGCGGGCCTTGACAGCGGCGAGGTCGACCGCGCCGGCGAGGGAGGCGGCCAGCTGCGCCTGCTGCGCCTGCGCGCGCGGGTCGGGGCGTCCGGGACGGGTCGGTTGCATGGCCTCGATCATCCCATCGCCGTGCAGCCGGTGTCGGGGGTGCCGGGACTCAGCCGCGCGCGGTGCCGTCGTCCGCCACGTCGCCGGCGCCCCGGCGGACCCGCTCCAGGATGGTGAACAGCGTGTCCAGCTCTGCGTCGGGGACGTCGCCGAGGCCGAAGTCCAGTGCGGTCAGCGCGGCGGTCGCCTCCTCGACGACGGCCCGCCCGCGGTCGGTGATCGCCGCGAGCACGCCGCGCCCGTCGGCGGGGTTGGGACGGCGGTCGACGTAGCCGGCGGCGACCAGCCGGTCGATGGCGTTGGTGACGCTGGTGGGGTGCACCATCAGCCGGCTGCCGATCACCTTCAGCGGGAGCTCGCCGGTACGGCTGAAGGTGAGCAGCACCAGCACCTCGTAGCGGGCGAAGGTCAGCTCGTGCGGGCGCAGTGCCTGGTCGAAGCGCGCGAGCAGGATCTGCTGCACCCGGAAGACCGAGGTCGCAGCCCGCATCGCCGCGGCCGGGCCGAAGCGCTGCTCCCAGGACTCCCCGGCGCGCGCGATGGGATCGAACGGCAACCCCAGCGGACGGACCATGGCCCCAGAGGCTACGGCGCGGCCCGCCGGCGTCGAGATGGTGATCGCCGGCACGGGCCGGGAGTCCGCCGTCGGCCACCTCCAGGGGCCCGCCCCGAGCGTGCAGGAGGTGGGAGGAGGTGGTGCTCCGTCAGGCGGCGGGCGGGGCCGGACGCAGCGGGGGGACGTGCCGCAGGCCGAACACCTCGCGCAGGGCCACCTGCGCGGCGTTGTCGCCGCAGGCACCGTGCACGGCCGGCCCCGGGGGCGTGGCCGACGAGGCGAGGTACACCCCCCGCACCGGCGTCTTGTAGGTGTTCCAGCGCGGCACCGGCCGGGCCAGCATCTGGCGCAGCGTGGCCTGCCCGTTGGAGATGTCCCCGCCCAGGTACAGGGGGTTCCAGGCCTCCATCTGGACGGCGTTCTTGGTGACCCGGTCGACGACGGTGTCCTTGAAGCCCGGCGCGAACCGCTCGACCTGGGCCTCGATGGCCGCGGTCATGTCGACGTCCGAGCCGTGCGGCACGTGCACGTAGGCCCAGAACACGTGTCCGCCATCGGGGGCGCGCGTCGGGTCGGGCACCGTCGGCTGGACGGCGAGCACGTAGGGGCGGTCGGTGAGCCGCCCCTGGTTGGGCGCACGCTCGCCGGCGATCGTCTCCTCCAGGGTCCCGGCGATGTGCAGGGTCCCCGCCCGGCGGGCGTCGGGGTTGGTCCACGGCACCGGCTCGGACAGGATCCAGTCGACCTTGAACACGCCTGCACCGTGCTTGTATCGCCGCACCCAGCGGCGGTAGCCCTCGTGCACCCGGTCGCCGGCCATCGACACGAATGCCTCGGGCGTGGTGTCGAGCAACACGGCCGGGACGCCGTCGAACTCGCGCAGGTCGGTGACCAGGTGGTCGGTCACGACCTCGCCGCCCTGCTGCTCCAGCGCGGTCACCATCGCGTCGGCCAGGTTCTGCGACCCCCCCTCGACCAGCGGCCAGCCGACGTGGTGGCCGAGCATGGTCAGCAGCATCCCGAGCGCGGAGGTCAGCGGCTGGCTCAGGTCGAGCATCCCGTGCGCGGCCGCCCCGCCGAGCAGGGCGCGGGCCTCCTCGGTGTCGAAGTACCGGTGCGCCAGCCAGCTCACGTTCGGCAGCCCGTTGAGCCCGAAGTACGCGATCTGCGGCACGCTGCGCGTCGGGAGCCGGCGCAGCCGGCTGGTGAGGAAGAAGTCGACGACGTCCTGCCCGTGTTCCACGAGCGGCTCGAACAGGCGGCGGTAGGCCGGCCCGTCGACCCCGAGGCCGGCCGCGGTCTCCTCCAGCGAGCGGTACGCCACCGCGGCGCGCCCGCCGTCCAGGGGGTGCGCGTAGTTGACCTCCGGCTGCACCAGGCGGACCCCGCGACTGGCCAGGTCGAACTCGCGGAAGAACGGCGCCGCGGCGGCCATCGGCTGCACGATCGAGCAGACGTCGTGCCGGTACCCAGGCCGCATGAGCTCCTCGGTGCGCATCCCCCCGCCCGGGCGCCCGGCCGCCTCGACGACCTGCACCCGCAGCCCGGCGGCGGCCAGCCGGAGGGCCGCAGCCAGCCCGTTGGGCCCGCTCCCGACGACGACGGCGTCCGCCTTGCCGTTCAATGCCATAGCCCGTTCACCCGGGCCATCCTGCCCCCAGTAGGTCACAGCTGCGCGAGCAGCGCTCTACAGCTGGTCCAGGAGCAGGGTGGCGGCGCGGAAGGGGTCGGTCCGCCCGGCGACCACCTGCTCGGCCAGCGCGCCCAGCGCCGCCGAGCCGCGCACGTCGCCCATCCGCTCCCGCAGCCCGGCCAGCGCTATCGCCTCGATCTCCCGTGCCGCGCGCGCGGCCCGACGGCGGCGCCCCTCCCCCGAGCACCCCAGCCACCCGCGGTGCTCCCCGATGGTCCGCACGAGGTCGTCGATGCCGGTGTCCGTGGCGGCCACGGTGCGGACGATCGGCGGGCGCCAGGCGCCGGCGAGGTCGTGCCGGCCGCCGAGGGAGAGCGTGTACCGCAGGTCCCGCACGGTCTGGTCGGCGCCCTCCCGGTCGGCCTTGTTCACCACCAGGACGTCGGCGACCTCGAGGATCCCGGCCTTCGCCGCCTGGATGCCGTCGCCCATGCCCGGCGCGAGCAGCACCAGCGTGGTGTCGGCGAGCGAGGCGACCTCCAGCTCCGACTGCCCCACGCCGACGGTCTCGACCAGGACGACGTCGCACCCGGCGGCGTCGAGCACCCGCAGCGCCTGCGGGGTGGCCCAGGCCAGCCCGCCGAGGTGGCCGCGGGAGGCCATCGAGCGGATGTAGACGCCGGCGTCCCCGGCGTGGTCCTGCATGCGCACCCGGTCGCCGAGCAGGGCACCGCCGGAGAAGGGGGACGACGGGTCGACCGCGAGGACGCCGACCCGCAGGCCGCGCTCCCGGTAGGCGCGCACCAGCGCGGTCGTCGTCGTGGACTTGCCCACGCCGGGTGCGCCGGTGAGGCCGACGACCTGCGCGTGCCCGGTGTGCGGGGCCAGCGCCGCGGCGACCTCCCGCAGCGCGGGGCTGGCGTCCTCGACCAGCGAGATCAGCCGCGCCACCGCACGGGCCTCGCCGTCCCGGGCTCGGGCGACCAGGTCGGGGACGTCGACCGCACGCCGGCCCCGCCTCCCACGAGGGGTTGCGGGGCCGGGGGTCCGGACGGCAGTACTCACCGCGTTCGCGGGGACGGCAGAGCCGTCCGGGCTCACGCCGTCGCGGGCACGTGCAGGATGAGTGCGTCGCCCTGGCCACCGCCGCCGCACAGTGCGGCCGCACCGACACCGCCGCCGCGGCGCCGGAGCTCCAGTGCGACGTCCAGCACGACGCGGGCGCCGCTCATGCCGATCGGGTGGCCGAGGGCGATCGCGCCGCCGTTGGGGTTGACCTTCTCCGGGTCGATCCCCAGCTCCTTCGTCGAGACGAGGGCGACGGCGGCGAACGCCTCGTTGAACTCGACCAGGTCGAGCTCCTTCGGGTCGATGCCCTCGCGCTCGCAGGCTCGCTGGACCGCGCGCGACGGCTGGCTCTGCAGCGTCGCGTCCGGCCCGGCCACGACGCCGTGGGCGCCGATCTCGGCGATCGGGGTGATGCCCAGCTCCGCGGCCTTCTCCGCGCTCATCACCACGACCGCGCAGGCGCCGTCGGAGATCTGCGACGCGGTGCCGGCGGTGATCGTGCCGTCCTCGGCGAAGGCCGGCTTCAGCCGCGAGAGGGTCTCGACCGTGGTGTCGGCGCGGACGCCCTCGTCGTCGCGGAACTCGATCGGGTCACCCTTGCGCTGCGGGATGAGCACCGGGGTGATGGCCTCCTCGAAGATGCCGTTCTTCCCCGCGCGCGCCGCCTTCTGGTGGCTCTCCGCGGCGAACGCGTCCTGCTCCTCGCGGGTCAGGTCGTACCGGCTGTTCGCCTCCTCGGTCAGCTGACCCATGGCGACCTGGTCGAAGGTGTCCGACAGCCCGTCGTGCGCCATCGCGTCGACGAGCCTCGCGTCGCCGTACTTCGTGCCGGTGCGGGAGTTGGGCAGCAGGTGCGGGGCGTTGGTCATCGACTCCTGGCCGCCGGCCACGACGATGTCGAACTCGCCGGCGCGGATCAGCTGGTCGGCCATCGCGATGGCACTCAGCCCGGAGAGGCACACCTTG
>DASQNB010000585.1:0-6307 GCA_035645175.1 Geodermatophilus sp. | reverse complement strand
CGGGCTCGGCGTCGTTGCGTGGTCATCGCGCCCGGCTGCTCAGCGCCACGGCACCGGCGGCCAGGGCGACCAGGACGGCGAGCAGTGCGAACATGGCCGGGTAGCTGCCGATCATGTCGGCCAGCGCGGTGCCGCCCCACGGCGCCAGGGCCGCGGCGGCGGTGATCGGGGCGGAGAAGAACCCCGACAGCGTCGCGTAGCGCTCGGTGCCCCAGCGGTCGGCCACGACGGTGGCCTGCAGCAGCGTGCCGGCGCCGCGGGCGGCGCCGGCGAGGACCGCGGCCGCGATGAGCGCCGCCGGCGGTCCCGGGACGACGGCGAGCGCTGCGATCGTCGTGGCGGAGGCCAGGATGATGGCCACGGTGCGGCCGGTCGGGGTGGTGCGCGCGGTCAGCGGCGCGTACCCGATGCGGCCGAGCAGCTGCCCGGCGCCCAGCAGGCCGAGCGCGGTGGCGGCCAGCGAGGCGCTGAAGCCGCGGCTGGTGAGCAGCGGGATCAGCGTCAGGCTGGCGGCGTACAGGCCGAACGCGGTCACCGTGAGGGCCGCCGACAGCAGCAGGAACCCCGGCGTTCGGGCCTCCGCGGGCACCCCACGATGAGTTGCAGCGCCGTCGCGGGCCCCCGACGCGCCCGCCGGCCGCCAGGGCGGGGTGAGCGCCAGCGCGTGCAGGGGCACGGTGACCACCGCCAGCACACCGGCCAGCACCAGGTACGTGCCCCGCCAGTCGAACCGGGTCAGCAGCTGGTCGGTCAGCGGCGCGAACACGGTGCTCGACAGCCCGGCCACCAGGGTGAGCGCGGTCAGCGCCCGCACCCGCCGGGGGCCGTACCAGCGGGTCAGCGCGGCGAACGCGGCCTGGTAGAAGACCGCCGCCATCGCGATCCCGGCGACCAGCCAGGCGGCCACGAACCAGGCGAACGTGGGGGCCAGCGCGATGCCGACGGTGGCGGGCACGGCGAGCACCGAGCCGGCGGTCATCACCCGGCGCGGGCCGTGACGGTCCAACAGTCGACCGATGGGGATGCCGGCCAGTGCGGAGACCACCAGGCCGGCGGAGAAGGCGGCGGTGGCCGAGGTCGCCGACCAGCCGGTGTCGGCGGTGATCGAGGCCAGGGCCACCGGGAAGGCGTAGTAGAGGACTCCCCAGCTGGTGACCTCGGTGACCGACAGGGCGACCAGCACGCGACGGGGTGGACGCCGATGACGCTCGACGCCCGCCCCGACCTCGCCGGTCCGGGTCACCGACAGCCGGTCATCCGCCGCAGGAGCTGTTGCTCACCGACGCAGGCTCCGCAGTGCTGCCGCAGCAGCCGGCCGCAGCAGGCTGCTCACCGGAGTAGCCGTGCACCGAGCCGGTGGTGAAACCGACCCCGCCGGTACCGCAGCCGGAGGCCTCCGCGGTCTCGCGGTCGCCGAGATCGGTGGAGCACACGCCCGTGGAGGGCAGGTGCAGCTCGACCCGCGCGGCCGCGTCGGTGTCGCCGGCCAGCGCCGCGGCGATGGAGCGGACCTGCTCGTAGCCGGTGGCCAGCAGGAACGTCGGCGCCCGGCCGTAGGACTTCATCCCCACGACGTAGAAGTCCTCGTCCGGGTGGGCGAGCAGCGCCTCGCCGTGCGGCGGCACGGTGCCGCAGGAGTGGAAGTTCGGATCGATCAGCGGCGCCAGCGCCGCCGGTGCCTCCACCGCCGGGTCCAGCTCGAGGCGCACCTCGCGCAGCATCTCCAGGTCCGGCCGGAACCCGGTAGCGGCGGCCACCGCGTCGACCTGCAACTCCACCGGCGCACCGTCCCGGCCGGTGCCGGTCACCGTCAGCGGCCCGCTGTCGTCGGCCGGCGGGGTGAGCGCGGTGACGGTGACCTCGCGGATCAGCGTGACCGCACCGGCCGCGACCGCGGCCTTCAGCGTCGAGCCCAGCAGGCCACGGGCGGGCAGCCCGTCGGTGTCCCCGCCACCGTAGAGGCGGGCCGGCGAGCGGCCGCGGATGGCCCAGGTGATCTCGGTGCCGGGTTCCTCCGCGCGCAGCTGCACCAGCGCCAGCAGGGTATTGGCCGCCGAGTGCCCCATGCCCACCACCAGGGTGTGCCGGCCGGCGAACCGCTTGCGATCGGCGCCCAGCACGTCGGGCAGCGGCCCGGCCAGCCACGGGCCGGCCTGGTCCTCGCCGACCGCGGGCAGCCCGGCCGCGCCCAGCGGATTTGACCGGCCCCAGGTGCCCGAGGCGTCGAGCACCGCGCGGGCCTGCAGGTCCACGACCTCCCCGTCGCGCACGGTGCGCACCAGGTACGCGCGGCCCTCGCGGCCGACGGTGCGGGTCTTGTCCACCCCATCCCTGCTCACCGCCAGCACGCGGGTGCCGGTGCGGATGCGCGACGCCAGCTGCGGCGTGGCCGCCAGCGGTGCGAGATAGGCCTCGACCAGCTCGGTGCCGGTCGGCAGGGCGTCCCGGTCGGGGGACTCCCAGCCGGACTGCTCCAGCAGCCGGGCCGCGGCGGCATCCACGTCGTACTCCCACGGAGAGAACAGCCGCACGTGACCCCACTCCCGGATGGCGGCGCCGACCTCGTCGCCGGCCTCGAGCACCAGCGGCTCCAGGCCTCGCTCCAGCAAATGCGCTGCTGCTGCCAGCCCGACCGGGCCGGCGCCGATCACCGCCACCGGCAGCTGCGTGGTCTGCGACGCTCCTGAGACCATTCCGACCAGCTCCTCACTCATTGACCGCCGTCGATGACGCGCAACGTATCAACTGTCACTGTTGATAGCAACACCCGCGTGTCATGATGGAGTCATGAGCCAAGACCTGGGCGTGCGACTGCTCGACCCCGCCAGCCTCGCCTCCGCGGCCGAGCAGGCACAACTGCTCGCACCGCAACTCAAGGCGCTGTCCGATCCCAACCGGCTGCACCTGCTGCTGCTGCTCGCCGAGGGCCCGCACACCGTCCGGGAGCTGACCGACGCCTCCGGCATGGGCCAGACCCTGGTCAGCCACCACCTCGCCCCGCTGCGCGAGCAGGGGCTGGTCACCCTCACGCCCAGGGGCCGCAGCAACGTCTACGCGCTGTGCTGCCAGGCCTTGGCCGGACCGGTTCGGCTGCTGGCCACTCTCGCCGCCACCACCCCCGAGGGCGCCGAGGCCTGCTGCGCCCCCTGAGCTGGTTTCCGGGCTTGACCCTGGACCCGACTCCAAGGTCTACCGTCCCGCGGCATGGCGACCGCAGCCGCGCGGGGACTGCGAGTCGCGGAGCTGGCCGCCGCGGTCGACGTGCCGCCCGACACCATCCGCTACTACGGGCGAGCCGGCCTGCTGCCGGCACCCGACCGCACCGCCGCCGCTACCGCGAGTACGCCGAGGCCGCGGTCGACCGGCTCCGGTTCATCCGGGGCGCCCAGCGGCTGGGCCTGCGCCTGGCCGACATCCGCATGCCTCCTCGCCGTCCGCGACACCGGCACCTGCCCCTGCGCGCCGGCCGAGCAGCTCCTGCGCCGGCGGCTGGCCGAGGTCGACGCCGAGGTCGCCGCGCTCACCGCGCTGCGCGCAGAGATGGTGGCGATGGCCGACGCGCTGCCCACGGCCACCTGCCCTCCACCGAGCCCCGGCACCTGGTGCCCACCCGAGGAGGGAGGTGACCCCCCATGCTCGAGCTGACCGGTGAGTGCGACCCCGACTGCTGCGATGAGACCTGCGACTGCGACTGCGGATGCTGACGGTCGCGGGCACGAGTCGTGGCGACTGTTCCGGTTCCGTGCGTGGACGGTGGCGCGACGGACCTCGGCGGCAGTGACCCACGCCGGTCAGGTCCGCCAGCCGACTGGCGTCGAGCGGAGCACCGACCAGCGACAAGTGTGCTTGACACTACGACAAGTGACCTTTACGTTTTCCGCCATGACCGAGCCCACAGACACCAGGAAGAGTCGCGCCGAGATCGAGCGGCGGCGGGCGGCATGGCGGGACAGCATCCCCGTGGGCGTGGCCATCGTGGTCGCCGTCGCGGCCTTCGCGGTGACCGACCCGGAGGACCCCGGCGACACCGTGATCTGGGCCGTCCCGATGCTGGCCCTGCTTGCCCTCGGCCTGCGGGCCGAGCTCCGTGACCTGCGGCGAGCCGACGAGTACGAGCGCACGCTTCTGCTCGAGGCACTCGCCCTCGGCTTCGTCGTCGTGATCGTGCTCCTGTTCCTCGGAAGCCTTTTCGTGTCGGGAGGGGTGGGCGACCCGAGGGTGTGGCTGAACGTCAGCTTCATCGGCGGGCTCCTCGGCTGGTCCGCGATCAAAGCCCTCAAGACCCGGCGCGGCTGATGCGCAATCGCCTGCGCGAACGTCGGGCGGCGCGTCGCTGGAGCCAGGCCGACCTGGCCGACCGGCTGGGCGTGTCCCGCCAGACGGTGAACGCGCTCGAGAACGGGCGGTACGACCCGAGCCTGCCCCTGGCGTTCAAGATCTCCGAGGTGTTCGGTGAGCCGATCGAGTCGCTGTTCCTCCCGCCGCCGTAGAGGAACCGGCTACAGGCGCCGCGCCGACTCGCGACCTTCACCCCAACGGCACCCGGGGACGAGATCTCCCGCGGCGATCGCGGCTTCGAGCCGGAGTCGGCGGCGGCACGGACGGTGACGCCGTCGCCGGCAAGGTCGGGTGGGGCTTGGGCAGGAGGCCGGCCCTCCGCGCTGTGTCGGCGAGTGCTGGAACCGTTCGGGCCCGGAGGATCACGCCGCTTTCAGGCGGCCTGCCACGACTTGATCAGCGATCAGCAGCTCGACCCGCCGGTCGAGGCGGCCCCTCCAGGATCCGTCCTCGTCGTCGACGGTCTGTTCCTGCACCGCGACGAGCTGGCCGGCGTGTGGGATCTGTCGGTGTTCCTGCAGGCGCCTCTCGCCCTGTTGTCGGCGGCGCGGATGGCCACCCGGGAAGGAAGCCACCCCGACCCCACTCACCCCAGCGTGTCCCGATACGTCGAAGGGCAACGGCTCTACTTCGACGCCTGCCGGCCGTGGAGCCGTGCCGACCTGGTCATCGACGCCACCGACCTCGACGCACCCAACCTCATCGGAAGCCGGTAGACGATCGGCCAGCGGCACAACGTGCCACACGCAGGCCTTCAGCCGGCCAGACCCTTGCCGCCATGCACCGTCAACTTGGTTCGATCAGACATATTCGCGATCAACGGTCGCGCCTCCTGGATGAGCGCCTGGATGTCCGCGGGTTCGAGCGAGGCGTCGTGAGCGGCTTCATCGGTCCAGACCTCGGAGACCCACACTGCCTCCGGCTCGTCGGAGGTGCTGACGATGTAGTGGATGCAGTCAGGGTTTCGCTCAAGCAGCTTGGCTGCCTGCAGCAGGTACCCGACCAAATCATCGCGTTTCCCATGCTGGGCCGAGAACTTGCCGAAGAGGCCGTAGGTCGTTGCCGGACAGTAGAGGCGGCCAGCGAAGGTGCTCGAGCGTCCGGCAGACGATCCTTTCACTGGCGTCGGCGTCGCTCGGGGCTTGGCCGTCTGATCCTGAGCGCTGCCCACTCCGCGGGTGGTGAGCAGCACACTGCCGTGGTGGCCACCTGGGACGACGTCCGCCGCCTCGTCGCGGCGCTGCCCGGCACGGACGAGCACACCTCCTACGGTGGGCGTCCGTCATGGCGGGTGCACGGGAAGGCATTCGTGTGGGACCGCCCGCTGCGGTCGGCCGATCGCCGAGCTCTCGCCGAGGCGGCGACGGATGAATCCGAGCCGCTGGTCGGCATCCGCGTGGGCGACGAGGGCGTCAAGGCCGCGCTGATCGCCGACGCCCCCGATGTCTTCCTCACCACCCCGCACTTCGACGGCTACCCCGTGGTGCTGGCCCGGCTCGAGCGGATTCCCGCGGACGAGCTCGCGGAACTGGTCGAGGACGCATGGAGGCTACGAGCGCCCAAGCGGCTGCTGGCCGAGCACGACAGCCCCCCAGGCTCGTGAACGTCCGAGGCGCGTCACGAGCGCGGCCGGTCAGCGATCGGTCAGCGGCGAAAGATCGACACGGTCTACCACCGTCCTCGCCGGGATCGCCCAGATCCGGAACGCCCGGTGAGACCCGTGCCGGGACCAGGCGCGGGCTGGACCCCTGTGCGAGACAGACCATCAAGGTTGGTGTCCAGGCACCGTCCCGGCGCACGGAGCGAGGGATCAGCGTCTGAGCGGACGTGCGTTCGCTGAGCTCGTCCTCCGCGGGTCGGGCTCATCTGCTCCCTGCTAGGACGTCCGCGGATCACCTGGCCAGCGGCCGCGCGGTCCGGACCGAGGAAACGACGTCGAGGACTGCTCGTGTGGTGGCGGCTGCGCCCC
>DASQNB010000584.1:0-5873 GCA_035645175.1 Geodermatophilus sp. | reverse complement strand
TCGCGGTACGAGGCCTCCCACCAGAACTCGGTCTGCATGTCCTGGACCTCGAACCAGTTCTGGGGCAGCCGACCGATCCAGCGCTCGCTCGTCGGCTTCACCGCGTAGACCCGGCCGGCGAACGTGAGTTCGTTCAGGATGATCGACCGGGCGTAGGCCCCGTCGACGCACTGGCTCGGCCCGAGCCTGCCGTCGGGGAAGCCGTAGCCGACCAGCCACAGCGCAGCTCGCACGGCCTCGGGGGTGATCGGCCGGTAGACGGTGCGTCGGTGCGTCCACCCGTAGTCGGCCCGACGGTCGTGGTGGTCCGCGATCCGGCTCAGCGCGGCGTCGTTGACGTACAGCTGCTCGATCCCGGTGTTCGGGTCGAAGCTGTTGAACGCCACCCCGACCCCGTGACCGGGATCGGTGAAGACGTCGGCCGCCTCGACGAAGAAGCCCCGTGGGAGTCGCGGCACCACGGTCCTCGCTGGGAACCACAGGTCGAGGACCTCGTCCAGGGTGGTCGGGACGGACCCGAACCGGGGGCTCGCCGGGTCGAGGAGACCGATCAGCCGCTTCCCCCAGTGCTGCGCGTAGGCCTGGACCCACGGGCCGAACACGTGGGGCACGCCGGTGAACAGCGCGGTCACCAGACCCCGCCAGGGATCCGTCCAGGCGTTCCGCGGCAGCAGGCCGGCCCGCTCGGCCGCCGCGATCCGGCCCTCCATCTCCTCGCGGACGTCTCCCCCCTTCAGGTAGGTGACGGTCGAGGCGATGGCGCCGGAGGTGCAGCTGATGAACTCCAGCTCCGGCAGGACGAGACGGGCCCGCCGCGTCTCGTGGTGCGTCCACGTGCCCGTCGAGGGGCCGGGGTCCTGACCGCTCGGCGGGTTGCGCACCGCCTGCTGTCGCAGCCGTTGCAGCTGCTGGGCGGCAGCCAGGAAGCCGGCGCCGTGCGCGTTGTTGCCGCCCAGTCCGGCGATCGCGAACGCCGTCGACCGGGACCGTCGTCGGGTCTCCGTCCCGAGCCCGTCGGCTGCGCCGGCGGGCGGTCGCTGGGCTGTCGAGTCGACGCTCATGTGTGTGCCTCCGCGAGGATCGAGGACTGCGTGACGGGTCTCAGCCGAGGCCGGACGCCACTGTCAGGCTCGAGCCGCGGAACAGCACGGCGACGGCCGACGCTAGGGCGACCGCCGTCACCGAGCCGTCACGACGACGTGGCCCGGACACCGGTCGGGCACCCGGCTCACCACGATGGCGGGGCGGCCTCGTCCACCACCGCGCCCACCGGGAACTCGTCTCCCAGGCCGCCGAGGACGCCCAGGGGGACACGGTCCCGCCCTCGCGGCAGGCCGACCTGACCGCCGAGGCCGGTCGATGCGGCCGGAATCGTGCCGGAATGGGGAACTCTGCCGATGGAGCCGGCACCGTCGCCGCGACTGTCATGGAACGGTCCGCCGCGGCACCTCCCAGGAAACGGCTCCCATGCACACCGGCACCGCACCCACCCGGTCCCCGTCCACCGCCACCGCACCCGCCCGGCCCGGCCCCCCCGGGCCGGTGTCCTGCGACTCCCTCCCCCTGCCCACGGAGCGGATGCACATCGGCCTGCTCGCCCCGCCCTGGGTGCCGGTGCCGCCCCCGGCCTACGGCGGCACCGAGTCCGTCGTCGACCGGCTGGCCCGGGGTCTGGTGCAGGCCGGCCACGAGGTGCTGCTCGCCGCCGCCGCCAACAGCACCTGCCCGGTCCCCCACGTCGCCGGCACGGAGGCCGCCGACGGAGGGGCACCGGTGTGCGGCGACGCCTCGGTCGAGCTGCGGCACGTCATCACCGCGTACGACGCGATGCGCGACGCCGGCGTCGACGTCGTCCACGACCACACGCTGATCGGCCCGCTGTACCGCCACCGCGACCCGGACCTCCCCGTGGTGGTGACCGCCCACGGCCCCTTCGACGCCTCGTTCGGCCCGGTCTACCGGGCGATGCACGGGGTGCCGGTCGTGGCCATCTCCCGGCACCAGGCCTCCACCGCCGTCGGTGTGCCGCTCGCCGCCGTCATCCACCACGGCATCGACGTCGACGACGTCCCCGTCGGCCGGGGGGACGGCGGGTACGCCTGCTTCCTCGGCCGGATGAGCCCGGAGAAGGGGCCGCGGCAGGCGGTCCTCGCCGCGCGGGCCGCGGGCGTGCCGCTGCGGATGGCCGCCAAGCTGCGCGAGCCGGCCGAGCGCGCGTACTTCGACGCCGAGGTCCGCCCGCTGCTCGGCCCGGACGTGGAGTACGTCGGCGAGCTCGGCTGGGCGGAGAAGCTGGAGCTGCTCGGCTCGGCGGTCGCCCTGCTCAACCCGCTGCAGTGGGCCGAGCCCTTCGGCCTGGTGATGATCGAGGCGCTGGCGACCGGGACGCCGGTGGTCGCCCCGCCGCTCGGCTCCGCGCCCGAGATCGTGCAGGACGGCGTCACCGGCCTCCTGCGCACCGGTCTGCGGGGACTGGCCGCCGCGCTGCCGGCCGCCGCCGGCCTCGACCGCGGCGCCTGCCGGGCGGCCGCGGTCCACCGCTTCGGCACCGACCGCATGGTCGGCGAGTACCTGCGGCTCTACGCGGCGCTGCGCGACCACGGGACGACGGCGCCCCGGGCCGTGGACCGCTCCCGCGTCCGCGCCGGCCGGGCCCGGGTGGGCCGCGTGCCCCCGCGGCCGACCCCGGGACCCGCCGTACCGCGGCGGTCAGCCGCGGGGCTCCCCGTCGTCCCCGTGCAGGTGCTCGCGGCGCACCTCGACCCCCGTGGGCAGGCCGACCACCTCGGTGCCCTCCGGGGTCACCGCGAGGTCGATCCGGCCGGCGCCGAGCGCGACGCCCTCCACCCGCAGCGGGGAGTACGCCGCGGGCAGGACCGGGTCCACCCACAGCCGGCCCGAGGGCAGCCGCGGGTCGAAGCGCAGCAGCGTGCGGACCAGCTGGAACGGCGTCGCCGCGGCCCACGCCTGCGGTGAGCACGAGGTCGGGTAGGGCACCGGCTCGGCGTAGGCGCCGCGGTCGAAGCCGCAGAACAGCTCCGGCAGCCGGCCGTCGAAGACCTCCGCGGCCTCGAACAGCCCCTCGGCGATCCGCTGGGCGTGCCCGACGAAGCCGTAGCGCATCAGCCCGGCCGCGACGAGGGCGTTGTCGTGCGGCCAGACCGAGCCGTTGTGGTAGCTGACCGGGTCGTAGGCGCCCATCGCGCTGGACAGCGTGCGCACCCCCCAGCCGCTGTACATGGCCGGCGAGAGGAGGTGCTCGGCGACCGCGGGTGCCTTGTCGGCGTCGACGATGCCGCTCCACAGGCAGTGCCCCATGTTGGACGCGCAGGAGTCCACCGGCCGCTTCTCCCCGTCGAGGGCCAGGGCGTACCAGCCGCGGTCGGGCAGCCAGAAGCGCTCGTTGAACGCCGCCTTGAGCGCCGCGGCCCGCTCGTCCGCCGCGCGCGCCCGGGCCTCGTCCCCCACGAGCCGGGCCAGCTCCGCGCGGGCCCGGTGGGCCGCGTAGACGTAGCCCTGCACCTCGCACAGCGCGATCGGCGGCTCGGCCGGCCGCCCGGCGGCGGAGGTGACGCCGTCCCAGGAGTCCTTCCACCCCTGGTTGACCAGGCCGCGGTCGGTCGCCCGCCGGTACTCCACGAAGCCGTCGCCGTCCCGGTCGCCGTACTGCTCCACCCACTCCAGCGCCCGGTCGGCCGCGGGCAGCAGCTCGGCGACCTCCGCCGGGTCCGCCCCCCACTGGGCGAGCTCGCCGAGCAGGACGACGAACAGCGGACTGGCGTCCGCGGTGCCGTAGTAGGTGCTGCCGCCGCCCAGGGACAGCCCCGACTCCACGCCCAGCCGGACCTCGTGCAGGATCCGCCCCGGCTCCTCCTCGGTGAGCGGGTCGGTCCGGCGCCCCTGGTGCCGGGCGAGGGTGCGCAGCGTGCCCAGGGCCAGGCTCCGGTCGACCGGCAGGGCCATGTGGGCGGTGAGCAGCGAGTCCCGGCCGAACAGCGCCATGAACCACGGCGCCCCGGCGGCGACGACGGCCAGCGAGGGGTCGTCCGGGTCGTGGATGCGCAGCGCGCCGACGTCCTCCTGGCTGCGCCGCAGCACCCGTTGCAGCCCCTCGTGCCCCGTCGTGGCGAACGGGGTGCTCCGCTGCCAGCGCCGTCGCCGCAGCGCCGGCGCCGACTCGCGCACCGGCCGGTCCAGCGGGAAGGAGGTCTCCACGACCTCACCGTTGACCACCGGGTGGACCAGCAGGGACGCCGACCACTCCCCGCGCGCCGGCACGACGACGTCGTAGCGGACGCTGCCGACGCCGTGGTGCGGGCTGGCGGCGCCGAGCGTCCCCCCGGCCGCCTCGACCACCGCGCCCCGGCGCGAGCCGCGCCAGTGCTGCTCCAGGACCAGCCGTTCGCCGTCGACCTGTGCGTGCCGCTCGCCGCGCGGCTGCACGCGCCCCTCCTTGACCTCGAAGAGGTCGGCGAAGTCGGCCTCGACCTCGATCGCCACGGTGCACGCCGCCGGCTCGCCCGCGGGGTTGCGGATGACCAGGTCCTCGCGCATGCCGTTGCCGACCCGCCGGTCGCGCTCGACCAGGAGGTTGGTGTCGGTCCGCCCGGAGCGGCGCGGCAGCCGGCCGACGAACGTCGCCCGGTAGGGGTCCGGGGTCAGGGCCGCGAGCGGCTCCGGCGCCGCCCCGTCCACCGTCAGGTCCCAGCGCGACAGGATCCGGGTGTCGCGGAAGAAGACGCCGTGCGGGCCCTCGGCACTGAGGTCCCCGCCGGGTGCGCTGATGCAGAACGACGACCCCTCGACCAGGGTCACCGCCCCGGCTCCGGTGCTGGCCGGTCCGGTGTCCGGCGTCCAGGCGCCCATGCGTCCGTCGTCCTCCGCGGGAGTCGCTGCGGCAGCCGGTCCGGGGCCCACCCCCGCCGGACGCGCGTCCTCCCCACGCTGCTCGCGCCCGGCTCGCCACGGCAATGGGTCGATCTGCCCATGGAACGGCGTGTTGCGGGGTGACGTCACCGGCCACTGGCGGGCCGGGGGCACGGTCGGGCGCGCGGGTCGAGGCCCTGACCACGTCCCCGCCGGTGGCCGGCGCACACCGGCAGGCGTGCCCGACGTGCGCCGGCTCCGGAGGGTCAGCGGCGCAGTGCCCGCACCAGCCGGCGGACGCCGGTGTAGGTCACCGCGGCGCCGGCCACCCACGGCCCGGCCACGACGACCGGGTCGACGACGTGGTGCCGGGCGTCGCTGCGCCCTCGCCGTGAGCGCAGCCCGCCGTGGGTCAGCTCGCCGCGCACCCCGGTCTCGGTCACCGGGTTGTCCGGGCGCAGCGAGGCGAACGAGCGCAGGTGGCTCCCCCAGGCGTCGATCCGGTCACCGACGACCAGCAGCAGCCAGTGCGCCAGCCGGCCCTCGCTGAAGCGCCGGTAGGCGAGTCGGCGGACCACGCCCGACACCCCCGTGAGCGGCTGCGCGGTGCCGAAGACCGGGGTGAGGAAGGCGTGCTCGATCGAGCGCTCCCGCGGCTCCTCCTCCGGCTGCCGCTCGGGGAAGTCCCAGTGCGCACCGGTGGTCTCCGGCGCGTACCGGAGCTTGGGGTAGGACGGGCGGTCGGCGGGGTCGAGGTCGGCTCCCCAGCCGGGGATCCGGGCCCGCAGCTGCTCGGCCGTCTCGCGGGGCGCCCGCTTGTCCCGGACGTAGGCACTGGGGATGTCGGGGTCGGTCACGGTCGTTCTCCCTCAGGCCGCGTCGGGCAGGATCAGCGGCTTGATGCAGCCGTCGAGCTTGGCGGAGAACACGTGGTAGGCCTCGGCGATGTGCTCCAGCGGGAACCGGTGGGTGACCATCTCCCGGGGCGTCAGGTGGCCGTTGCGCAC
>DASQNB010000583.1:0-9547 GCA_035645175.1 Geodermatophilus sp. | reverse complement strand
GCACGTCAGCCGCGAGGACCTGCTGTCCTGCGCGCGGGTGGCACTGGTCGAGGTGGCACGGCGGTTCGACCCGTCGGCGGGGGCCTCCTTCGCCACCTATGCCCTGGCCCGGCTGCAGGGCGCCGTCCTCGACGAGCTGCGCTCCGGTGACTGGGCCAGCCGCTCGGTGCGGGCCGCCGCCCGGCGCACCGACGTCGCGGCCGACGCCCTCGCCATCCAGCTCGGCCGCCCACCGACGCGGGAGGAGCTCGCCGCGAGCCTCGGCATGGCCATCAGCGACCTGGACTCGCTGCAGGTCGACGTCCACCGCGCGGTGATGGTGAGCATCGACGCCGAGACCGGCCCGGACGGCGCCTCGCTGGACCTGCCCGACACCGGGGAGTCGCCGGAGCGGGCGCTGCTGCGCAGCGAGCGGTCCCGGTACCTGCAGGAGGCGATCCGGCAGCTGCCCGACCGGCTCGACGAGGTGGTGGAGCGCAACTTCTTCGGCGGTGAGTCGCTGACCGACATCGCCGCCGACCTCGGCGTCACGCTCTCCCGCGTCTCGCAGATGCGCGCCCGCGCGCTGACCCTGCTGCACGCGGCGATGAGCGAGGTCTGGGAGGGCCGGGTGGTGCCGGCCGACGGCGGGGTGCGGGCGCGCAACCAGCAGCGCTCGTACGTCGACCGGGTGGCCGGCCGCAATGCCCCGCCGGCGGCCGCCCCGCCGCTCCCCCACCCCCGTCCCACGGCGGTGCCCCCGCACCGCAACCCCTGGGTGACGGCGGCCGGCCGCGGTGCCGCGCGGCCCGCCTGACCAGGGACGCACCCCGTCCGGGGGAGGTCTGGAAAAGATCTTCCGGGGTTCGCCTCAAGATCCACCCCTGCCCCGCCGTAACCACCAGTGCAAGGCCGCAGCACGGATGCAGCGGTAACAGAGAACGACCCGATTCCAAGGAGGAACACCATGGGTCTGCGCGTCAACAACAACATCGCCGCGTTCAACGCCTACCGGAACCTGTCGAGCACCGACACGGCGATGGGCAAGTCGCTGGAGAAGCTGTCCAGCGGTCTGCGCATCAACCGGGCCGCCGACGACGCGGCCGGCCTGGCCATCTCCGAGGGCCTGCGCTCGCAGATCGGTGGCCTCAAGGTCGGTGCCCGCAACGCGCAGGACGGCATCTCCGTCGCCCAGACCGCTGAAGGTGCCCTCACCGAGGTCCACTCCATGCTGCAGCGCATGAACGACCTCTCGGTGCAGTACAACAACGGCACGCAGAACACCGACTCGCAGGCCGCCCTGCAGGCGGAGTTCGACGCGCTCGAGACCGAGATCACCCGGATCCAGGCGAACACGAAGTTCAACGGCAACGTGGTGTTCGACGGTGCCGCGAAGACCTTCCAGGTCGGCTACGCCAGCACCGACACCATCGACATCTCCGCCACCGCCACCGCGAACTTCGCGACGGCTGCGGGGATGGCGGCGATCGACATCACCGACAGCGACACGCTGCAGGCCGCGATCACCGAGGTCTCGAGCCAGCGTGCCGAGCTCGGTGCGGTCCAGAACCGGTTCGAGCACACCCTGAACAACGTGAACGTCGCCGTCGAGAACCTGTCCGCGTCGGAGAGCCGCATCCGCGACACCGACATGGCCCAGGAGATGGTGTCCTTCACCCGCTCGCAGATCCTGTCGCAGGCCGGCACCGCGATGCTGGCCCAGGCCAACCAGAGCTCGCAGGGCGTCCTGCAGCTCCTCCGCTGACGCGGGGCCTGAGCGCCTGATCGACCAGCACCACCCGGTGAGGGGGGAGGCCCCGGCCTCCCCCCTCACCGGCGTCCCCACCCCGACCACTGACACCGCGTGGAGGCCCCCATGGCCAGCCTGAGCGTCGACGGCCTGGTCTCCGGCCTCGACACCACGAGCCTCATCAGCCAGCTCATCTCCGCCGAGTCGGCGTCCCAGACCCGGCTGAAGGTCCAGCTGAGCACCACGAAGGCCGCTGCCGACGCCTACCGCGAGGTCAACACCAAGGTCGACGCCGTGCGCACCGCCGCTGCCGCGCTCACCTCCGAGGGCCTGGCCGCGGCCCGCACGGCGAGCAGCAGCAGCGAGTCGGTCAGCGCGAGCGCCACGTCGACCGCCGTCGCCGGCAGCCGGATCAGCTTCACGGTGCTCACGCTCGCCTCGACCGCCAGCTTCATGAGCGGCGCGACCTGGAAGGCCGGGAACACCGACGTCCGCACCCCCGGACCCGACCCCACCGCCCCCGCCGAGTCGCCGTGGCCACTGACCATCAGCCGCCCGGACGGCAGCTCGGTGACCATCGAGCCCCCGGAGGGGGCCACGCTGGCCCAGACCGTCGCCTACATCAACGGCCGGGAGGACCTCGGGCTCCGCGCCACCACGGTGAACGTCGGCAGCGACGGGCTCCGCCTGCAGCTGACCAGCACCACGCCCGGAGAGGCCGGCGACTTCGTCGTCGAGACCACCGCGGGCGTCGACTTCGAGCTGACCTCCCCGGCGACGGACGCCGTCCTGGACCTGGGTGGCACCCTCCGGGCCAGATCGGCGACCAACACGTTCGCGGACCTGATCGCCGGCGTCTCCGTGACGGTCACCGAGAGGAACGCCTCCGCCGTCGTGGAGGTGGCCGAGGACCCCGCGACCGTCGCGGCCAAGGTCAAGACACTGGTCGACGCGGTGAACTCCGCCCTGAGCAGCATCAAGAAGCACAGCTCGACGGCCACCGGGAGCACCGCCGTCCTCAAGGGCGACTCCGAGCTGCGCACCCTCGCCCTCCAGCTGCGGGACGCCGTCTCCGACACGGTGGCCGGGGCGGGCTCACCCGCCACCGTCGGGATCGAGCTCAATCGCGACGGCACGGTCAAGTTCACCGAGAAGACGTTCCTCGCCGCCCTGCAGTCCGACCCCGAGGTGGCCGGGCGGCTGCTCTCGGGTGCACCTCAGGAGGGCGCCACCCCGGCCGTGGAGGGCATCAGCCAGCGCCTGCAGGCGCTGGCCAAGCGGGCGACGGACTCCACGACCGGCAGTCTCACGCTGCTGGCCGAGGGCAGGGACGAGCTGGCCGACGACTTCCAGGACCGCATCGACAGCTGGGACCTCCGCCTGGAGCTGCGGCGGGAGACCCTCACCCGCCAGTTCACCGCCATGGAGACCGCGCTGAGCTCGCTCAAGTCGCAGTCCAGCTGGCTGGCCGGCCAACTCGGTTCGCTGTCCGGCTGAAGCTGACCCCCGCCCGGCCGATCCTCCCTGTACCACCGCTTCCCCCAGGAGACCGCCTGATGAGCACCGCCTCCCTCCGCTCCCGCTACCTCGGCGACTCGGTCGCGACGGCGTCCCCGCAGCGGATCCTCGTGATGCTCTACGACCGGCTGGTGCTCGACCTCGAGCGCGCCGAGGTCGCCCTCGACGCCGGCGACCGCACCGAGGCCGCCGCCCAGATCCAGCACGCGCAGGACATCGTCTTCGAGCTGCGCGAGAGCCTGCAGGTCGACGCCTGGGAGGGCGGGCCGCGACTGGCCGCGCTCTACAGCTGGATGATCACCGAGCTGGTCCAGGCCGGCGTCAAGCGCGACCGCAACCGCGTGTCGGCCTGCCGGCAGATCGCCGAGCCGCTCCGGGACGCGTGGCGGCAGGCCGCCGCCACGCTGGCCGCCACCCCCGCATGACCCCCGGCCGCGCCTCCGCGGCCGGCGGCGGGGGGACGTCCCGCGACTGGGCCACCGTCCTCGACGACCTCGAGGGCGAGGTGCTCGCCGCCGAGTCCACCCTCCGCTCCGACCGGGACGACGAGATCGCCGCCTGGGGCCGCCGCGTCGAGGACTGGGTCCCGCCGTCGGCCGCCCTGGGCCCGGTGCCCGAGGACCTGCGCGAGCGCGCCGCCCGGCTGCTGCAGCACCAGCTCGCCGTCGCCGAGGAGCTCGTCGAGCGGATCATCCAGTCCCGGCGGCAGCGCGACGTCGCCGCCCGGATGTCCTACGGCCCGTCCCGGCCGGTCGCCTCCTACATCGACCGGGCCCTGTAGCGGCTCCCCAGCAGATCGACCCAGCACTCCCCCGCCCCCCGTGGCGCCGGCACCGGCGCTCCGGGGGGCGGTGTCGTTCCGGGGGCGGTGTCGTTCCGCAGCACCGTCCTCCCCGACCCCGCCCCGTGACGCACCGCGAGTCACAGTCGACACGTCCACCCCACCGGCTGACAGCGGCCACTCCCGTGGGGGCCGGCCGGTCAGGCCGCCCACCTCACGTGCCGATGACCCCACAGCACGGAAAGCGCACCTCGCCACGGATCGGCGAACCACTCACTCGCTCGCGAGTGTCTCCTGCGTACCCGGAGGCCGATCGTGTCCTGCTGCCCTGCCCGAGGAACCGCCCCGTGATCGGGGACGTCACCTCGTCGGCCCTGCACACCGCTCTCAACGGGCTCGCCCAGCGGCAGCGGGTCACCGCCGACAACATCGCGAACCTGCAGACGCCGGGCTTCCTGGCCGGCCGGGTCGACTTCGAGTCCGGCCTGCGCGGCGCGCTGGCCGGCGGCTCGACGCCGACCGCCTCGGCCGGCACGGTCCGCCGCTCCATGGAGCCGACCCGGCTCGACGGCAACAACGTCAACCTCGACGCCGAGACGGTCATCGCCACCGAGACGGGCCTGCGCTACCAGCTGGCCCTCAACGCCCTCGGCGGCAAGTACGACGTCATGCGCACGGCGCTGCGGACCCAGTGACCATGAGCGAGCTCGCGAGCGAATCCATGTACAGAGCCACCGTGCGAGTGCGGTCGACGAGCGCCAGCGAGGAGCGAGCATGAGCACCTTCGACTCGCTCGGCATCTCCGGCTCCGGGCTGCTCGTCCACCGCAAGTGGCTGGACGCCGTCTCGGACAACATCGCCAACGTCAACAACGTCACCTCGACCGACCAGGACGCGTTCCGGGAGCGGTTGATCGTGGCGCAGGCCGTCGACTACGGGTCCGGTGAGGGCGGGGTCCGGGTGGCCCGGGCCGAGTACGGGAGCGCCGAGGGCCGGCTGGTGTTCGAGCCCGACCACCCCCTCGCCGACGCCAACGGATACGTGCGGTACCCCGACATCGACCTGGGCGAGCAGATGACCCAGCTGATCATGGCGCAGCGCGGCTACCAGGCGAACCTCGCCGTCGTCGAGCGCGCCACCACCGCCTACCAGGCCGCACTCCAGCTCGGGAAGTAGTGATCATGACCTCGCCCATCGGCGGCATCTCGTTCCCCACGGCGGTCACCGGGCTCGCCGGGGTCACCGGGACGGCCGGCGCGCCCGACGCCGTCGCCCAGACCCCCGCGGCCGGCGACAACGGCTTCGCCTCCGTCCTCGCCTCGTCGCTGGACCAGCTGCAGGCGACGCAGTCGACGTCCGACGGCCTGGCCGTCCAGGCCGCCACCGGCGACCTGCGTGACGTGCACGACTACATGATCGCGGCCAACGAGGCCAAGCTCGCCACCGAGATGCTCGTGACGGTCAAGAACAAGGCCGTCGAGGCCTTCAACGAGGTCATGAGGATGCCGGTCTGATGCCTGACGCCCTCGCCGGGCCGCTGGAGCGGATCCGGTCCGCGCTGTCCACGATCAGCCTCGGCCAGAAGGTCGTCATCGGCCTGCTCGCCGCCGGGCTGCTGCTCGGCGGGTTCTTCTTCTACCGGTGGATCACCGCCCCCACGTACGCGCCGCTGTTCTCCAACCTCGCCTCCACCGACGCGTCGGCGATCGTCGACGAGCTCAACGCGGCGGGCGTCGCCTACGAGCTGGCCGACGGCGGCGGGACGATCATGGTGCCGAACGAGCAGGTCTACGACCTGCGGCTGTCGATGAGCGGCAAGGGCCTGCCCGCCGGCAACGACACCGGCTACGCGCTGCTCGACGAGCAGGGCATCACCACCAGCGAGTTCCAGCAGCAGGTCACCTACCAGCGCGCGCTGCAGGACGAGCTGGCCAGGACGCTGGAGTCGCTCGAGGGCGTGAACACCGCCGTCGTGCACGTGGCGCTGCCCGAGGAGGAGGTCTTCGCCTCCGACCAGGCCGAGCCCACCGCCTCGGTGCTGCTGGACCTGGCAGCCGGCACCTCGCTGGACAGCGGCCAGGTCCAGGCGGTCACCAACCTGGTCTCCTCGAGCATCGAGGGCATGGACCCCGAGCAGGTCACCGTCGCCGACGCCACCGGCGCGGTGCTGTCGGCCCCCGGCCAGGGCGTCACCTCCGCCGCCGGCGACGCCCGCTCGCAGATGGAGCAGGACTACGAGGCCCGGCTGGCGTCCAACGCCCAGGCAGTCCTCGACCCGCTCCTCGGCCCCGGCCGCGCGCGCGTCTCGGTGCGCGCCGACCTGAACCTCGACCAGCGCAGCACCACCTCGGAGACGCACACCTACGAGCAGGGCACCCCGCCCATCTCGGAGAGCACGACGACCGAGGAGTACACCGGCAACGGTGCCGCCGTCGGCGGCATCCTCGGCCCGGAGAACCAGGCCGACGCGGGCGCCGGGACCGGGGACTCCACGTACAACAAGGAGTCCACGACCGCGAACAACGCCGTCGGCACGACGGTCGAGACCGTCGAGGCCACGCCCGGCGCGATCAACCGGCTGACCGTCTCCGTCGTCATGGACGAGGCCGTCGCCGGCAACCTCAACCAGGCGCAGATCCAGGACCTCGTCGGGAACGCCGTCGGCCTGGACATCGCCCGCGGGGACGACATCACCGTCGCCTCGATGGCCTTCGACACCACCGCCGCCGACCGCGCCGCGGAGGAGCTCGCCGCGGCCGAGGAGGCCGAGCAGCAGGCGCAGCTGTGGTCGCTGATCCGGACCGGCGGCATCGCCCTCGGCATCGCCCTGCTCGTGCTCGTCGTCTGGCTGCGCTCCCGGCGCGGGCAGGACGACGAGGAGGAGGACTACGAGGCGCTGGAGCTCACCGACGACGTGATGGCCGAGCTCGACCGCATCCGCATCGAGAGCACGCGGGCGGTGCCGGTCGTCGACGACGCCGCGCTGGAGCTGGAGGCCGCCGAGCGGGCCCGGGTGCGCGGCGAGATCGCCACGATGGTCAGTGAGAAGCCCGACGAGGTAGCCGCCATGCTGCGTGGCTGGCTGAGCGAGAGCGGTGTGAAGTGACGCTGGCATCGGTCGAACAGATGGTCGGGATGGCCCCGGCGGCCGCACAGACCGCCGTCCTCCCCGCGGTGCGCGAGAAGCCGGGCCTACCGGGCCTGCGCAAGGCCGCGGTCTTCATCGCCCAGCTGTCCAAGGAGGAGGCCGGCGCGCTGCTGGCCAAGATGCGCCCGCGCGAGGTCGAGCTGCTGACCCGCGAGCTGATGAAGCTCGGGGCGGTGGAGCCCGACGACGTCGACGGCGTCCTCGAGGAGTTCCACCACCTCATGACCGCCCAGCGGTTCGTGGGGCGCGGTGGTGTGGAGTTCGCCCGCGAGATCCTCGCGGCGGGCCTCGGCGAGGACAAGGCCGACGGCATCCTGTCCCGGCTCAACGTCGTCTACACCGAGGTGCCCTTCGCCTCGCTGCGCAACGCCGACGTCCGCCAGCTGGTGACCTTCCTCAAGGACGAGCACCCGCAGGTCATCGCCCTGGTGCTGGCGCACCTGAGCGCCGCGCAGTCGGCCGAGGTGCTCTCCGGCTTCGCCCCGGAGCAGCAGGCCGCCGTCGCGCACCGCATCGCGACCATGGATCGCACCTCCCCGGAGATGGTCCGCCTGGTCGAGGAGGAGCTCGGCCGGCGCATGGGGTCGCTGCTGGCGCACCAGGACATGAGCACCGTCGGCGGCGTCGAGACGCTCGTCGAGATCATCAACCGCTCGCCGCGGCCCACCGAGCGCTCGATCCTCGAGTGGCTGGACAGCACCGACCCGGAGCTGGCCGAGCAGGTCCGCGCGCAGATGTTCGTCTTCGAGGACATCGTCTCCATCGACGACCGCTCGCTGCAGCTGGTGCTGCGCGAGGTCGAGGCCAACGACCTGGCCACGGCGCTCAAGGGCGTGCGCCCCGACGTCCGCGACAAGGTCGTCCGGAACCTGTCCGAGCGCGCCGCGGAGAACCTCGCCGAGGAGATCGAGCTGCTCGGCCCGGTCCGCACCCGGACGGTCGAGGAGTCGCAGGCCAAGGTCGTCGGCGTCATCCGCACCCTCGAGGAGCAGGGCGTGCTGACCATCTCGCGGGGCGGCGATGAGGACTTCGTCGCCTGAGCAAGGACCGCGTCCCCCCCACCCCTCGCAGGCTCGGGGTGGGCCCCTGGACGGGGCCGGCGGGAGCATCGCAGCGAGCGTCGGCACCACCCGCACCTCCCGCGAGTCCGCGCTGCTGCGCGGCGGCACGGCCGCGCAGGCCGCGCCGCGCGCCCCGTACACGCGGGCGGTGCCCGTCCCGGCCCAGCCGACCGGCGAGCGGCGGACGGCGGTCCGCCGAGCGGCCGACGTGCCCGTGCCCGGCGGCCGGACGTCGTTCCGGCTCGGCGACGTCTACGCCGAGGAGCTGGCCCGGCTGCGCGAGCACGCCCGGCAGGAGGGCTACGCCGCCGGCCACGCCGAGGGGGTCGAGGCCGCCGACGCCGTCGTCGCCGAGGCCGAGCGGGCCGCGCAGGCCCGCCTGGCCGAGGTGCAGGCGCGCTGGGAGCGGCGGATGGTCTCGGCCACCGCCGCCCTCGGCGCCGCGGTGACCCAGCTGGAGGCGGCCGCCGTGCCCGTCGCCGAGGACGTCCGCGACTCGGTGATCACCATCGTGATGACGCTCGTCGAGGACCTGCTGTGCCGCGAGCTCGCCCTCGCCGAGGACCCGGTCGTGGACGCCGTCCGCCGCGCGCTGACGCTGTGCCCGGCCGACGAGCCGACCGTCGTCCGGCTGCACCCCGACGACCTGGCCGAGCTGCCGGCCGAGGCACTGGCCGAGCTGCCCGACACGGTGCGGGTCGTCGGCGACCGGTCCGTCGAGCGCGCCGGCGCCGTCGCCGAGACCGGCCCCACCCGGGTCGACGCCCAGCTGGGTGCCGCGCTGGAGCGGGTCCGGGCGGTGCTCGCACCATGACCCTCGGCCTGCTCGACCGCGCCCGCGCGGCGGCCCGCCCGCAGCTCACCGGCTCGGTCGTCGGCGCCATGGGCCTGACCCTCACCGTCGAGGGGGTCGTGGCCGCCGTCGGCGACCTCGTGGAGATCGACCCGTCACCGGGCGGCGGCCTGCTCGCCGAGGTGGTCGCCGTCTCCCGCGAGCGGCTGACCTGCATGCCGCTCGGCGAGCTCTCCGGCGTGCACGCCGGCGCGCGCGTGCGCGCCACCGGCATGCCGCTACAGGTGCCGGTGGGCGAGGCGCTGCTGGGCCGGGTGCTCGACGGGCTGGGCCGGCCGGTGGACGGCGGCCCGCCGCTGGACGCCTCGCTGGAGTTCGTCGACCTGGCCAGCGAGACCCCGCACGCCCTCGCGCGCACCCGCGTCGAGGAGCCCCTGACCTCCGGCGTCCGGGTGCTGGACACGATGGTGCCGCTCGGCAAGGGCCAGCGGCTGGGCATCTTCGCCGGCTCCGGCGT
>DASQNB010000582.1:0-6002 GCA_035645175.1 Geodermatophilus sp. | reverse complement strand
AACGCCGTCCAGTCCGGTCAGGCCGACATCCACCTGCTCGGGTGGACCGGTGACTACAACGACGCCTACAACTTCATCGGCACCTTCTTCGCCGAGGACCAGGACAACCAGGCGTCGGCGGAGTTCGGGGCGTTCAGCGCGCCGGAGATCTTCCAGGCGCTGGCCCGGGCCGACCAGGAGCCGGACGCGGACACCCGCACCGGGCTCTACCAGGAGGCGAACCGGCTGATCATGGACTACCTGCCGGGTGTCCCGATCTCCCACTCGCCGCCGGCGCTGGTCGTCGCGGACAACGTCTCGGGTCTGGTGCCCAGCCCGCTGACCGCCGAGGTCTTCGCCCCGGTCTCCATCAGCGAGTGACCTCCACGCCCGTCCCCGTCGGCAGCCACGCGGCTGCCGACGGGGACGGTGTCGTGACCGACGCCGGACCCAGGGAAGGCTGACCCGCACGCCGTGCTGCGCTTCATCGCCCGACGGCTCCTGCAGCTCGTCCCGATCCTGCTGGGCCTGTCGGTCCTGCTCTTCGCCTGGCTGCGCGCCCTGCCCGGCGGCCCGGCCCAGGCTGCTCTGGGCGAGCGCGCGACGCCCGAGGCCATCGCCCGCTACAACGAGCTCTTCGGCCTCGACCAGCCGATCTGGGTCCAGTACCTGCGCTTCCTGGGTCGCGCCGTCCAGCTGGACTTCGGGACGTCGGCCCGCACCGGCCGCACCGTGACCACCGAGTTCCTCGAGCGGATGCCCGGCACCGTCGAGCTGACGGTGTTCGCCATGGTCTTCGCCGTCGGCGTCGGCATCCCGCTGGGCTACCTGGCCGCCCGCAGACACGGGGACTGGCTGGACTCGTCCGCCGTCATCGGGTCGCTGCTCGGCGTGGCGATCCCGGTCTTCTTCCTCGCCTACCTCCTGCGGCTGCTGTTCGCCGTGGAGCTGGGCTGGCTGCCCGGGTCGGGTCGCCAGGAGGTGCGCATCGACGCCACCCACATCACGAACTTCTACGTCCTCGACGGCCTGCTGACCCGCGAGTGGGACGCCGCCTGGGACGCCTTCCTGCACCTGGTCCTGCCGGGCATCGCGCTGGGCACCATCCCGCTGGCCATCATCGTGCGGATCACCCGTGCCTCGGTGCTCGACGTCGTCAACGAGGACTACGTCCGGACGGCGAACGCCAAGGGGCTGTCCGCCGACACCGTCCGGCGCCGGCACGTGATCCGCAACGCCCTGCTGCCGGTGTCGACGACGATCGGCCTGCAGACCGGTCTGCTGCTGTCCGGGGCGGTGCTCACCGAGACGGTCTTCGCCTTCGGGGGCGTCGGGTCGGCCATCTACGACGCGATCTTCACCCGCGACTTCGCCGTCCTGCAGGGCTTCATCCTCATGCTGGCGGTGGTCTACGTGCTGGTGAACCTGCTGGTCGACATCTCCTACGGCCTCCTCGACCCGCGGGTGCGCGTCCGATGACGCCTGCGGAATCGGACCGGTGGGCAGAGCCGGTGAGCTCGCGAACCGGACAGGGGCAGAGCCGGTGACCGCGATGGGGGACGTGCGACGGCGGCGGATCGACGAGCTCGCCACCCGCGCGGGGCAGGTGCCCGAGGGCGAGGGTGGGGTGTCGCTCCTCACGAGCGCCTTCCGCCGACTGCGGCGCAACCCGGTGGCGATCCTGGGCGCGGTCATCGTCCTGGTGTTCCTGTTCGTCGCCGCGTTCGCGCCGTGGCTGGCCCCGCGCGACCCGCTGGCGCAGACGCTGCTGAGCGAGGTCCGCCCCGGCTTCATCCCCGGTCCGCAGGAGGGCTTCCCGCTCGGCGTCGACCAGCTCGGCCGCGACCTGCTCTCCCGGCTGGTCTACGGCTCGCGGCAGTCCCTGCTCATCGGCGTGGTGTCGACGGTTCTCGGCGCGGTCGCCGGGATGGCCCTGGGCGTGCTGGCCGGGGCCTTCGGCGGCTGGGTGGACACCCTGGTCATGCGCTTCATCGACATCCTGCTGTCCATCCCGAGCCTGCTGATGGCGATCAGCATCTCGGTGCTGCTGGGCCAGAACCAGTACGCGCTGATGATCGCCATCGCGGTCACCCAGGTGCCGGTGTTCGCCCGGCTGCTGCGTGGTTCCATGCTCGCCCAGCGGGGCAGCGACTACGTGCTCGCGGCCCGCGCCCTCGGTGTCAAGCGGGGCCGGATCGTCTTCGGTCACGTGCTGCCCAACTCGCTGTCGCCGGTGATCGTGCAGGCCACGCTGTCCCTGGCGACGGCGATCATCGAGGCCGCCGCGCTGTCCTTCCTCGGCCTCGGGGACCCGGACATCGCCCGGCCGGAGTGGGGCGCGATGCTCTCCACCGCGCAGGCATTCCTGTCTGTCCGGCCGGGCCTGGCCGTCTGGCCGGCGCTGTGCATCATCGTGGTCGCGCTCGGCTTCACGCTGCTCGGGGAGTCGCTGCGGGAGGCCCTCGACCCGAAGTTCCGCCGATGACGACGAGCGAGCGAGGAGCGGAACGAGCGCGGAGTCGAGCCGGGGGCAGGGTCGAGCAGGGGGCAGGGAGGTGGGACGGGTGACGATCGAGGCGATGCCGCCCGAGGGCGCGGTGCGCAGCGACGTCCCCGTGCTCGAGGTCGAGGACCTGTCGGTGACCTTCGCCCGGCGCGGCGAGCAGCCGACGCGCGCCGTCGACGGGGTCAGCTTCTCGGTGGCCGCGGGGGAGACGATCGGCCTGGTGGGCGAGTCCGGCTGCGGGAAGTCGGTGACCTCGCTGGCGATCATGGGCCTGCTGCCGCAGCGCGGCGTGCAGGTCGGCGGCTCGGTGCGGCTCGGCGGCACGGAGCTGCTCGGGGCGCCGGACCGGACGCTGCGCCGGCTGCGCGGGTCGGAGATGGCGATGGTCTTCCAGGACCCGCTCTCCTCCCTCAACCCCACCGTGCCGATCGGCACCCAGGTGACCGAGGTGCTCATCGAGCACCGCGACATGGGGAAGAAGCAGGCCGGGGCGGAGGCCGCCGAGCTGCTCGACCGGGTCGGCATCCCCGACCCGATCCGCCGGCTCAAGGAGTACCCGCACCAGCTGTCGGGCGGCATGCGGCAGCGGGCGCTGATCGCGATGGCGCTGGCCTGCTCACCGCGGCTGCTCATCGCCGACGAGCCGACCACGGCCCTCGACGTGACCATCCAGGCGCAGATCCTCGAGCTGCTGCGCGAGCTCGTCGTCGACTCCGGGACGGCGCTGGTGATGATCACCCACGACCTCGGCGTCGTCGCCGGTCTCTGCGACCGGGTGCACGTCATGTACGCGGGCAGGGTCATCGAGACCGCCGACCGGCACGACCTGTTCGCCCGGCCCCGGCAGCCCTACACCGGCGGCCTGCTCGCCTCGGTGCCGCGGCTGGACGCCGGCCGCAGCGTCCCGCTGACGCCGATCCGCGGGTCGGCGCGCGACGCCATCCCGTGGGCCGAGGGCTGCGCCTTCGCCCCGCGCTGCGACAACGCCCAGGACGACTGCCTCACCGAGGTCGCAGGGAGCACCGTGCCACTGGAGTACGACGGGCCCGGCCGCGAGCTGCGCTGCCGCCACCCGCTCACGTACCCGCAGACCCCCGCCGGGGCGACGGCCTCGGGAGCCGGCCGGTGACCGCCGCGCAGGAGCCACTGCTGCGGGTCCAGGGCCTGCAGGTGCACTTCCCGATCAAGCAGGGGGTGTTATTCAACCGCACGGTCGGCCACGTCCGCGCCGTCGACGGCGTCGACCTGGCCGTCGACCGCGGCACCACGTACGGGCTGGTGGGGGAGTCCGGGTGCGGCAAGTCCACCCTGGGCCGCGCCGTCCTGCGGCTGGTCGAGCCCACCGCCGGGCAGGTGCTCTTCGACGGCATCGACGTCGCCTCGCTCGAGGGCGAGGCGCTGCGCACGATGCGCCGGCGGATGCAGATGGTCTTCCAGGACCCGCTGGGCAGCCTGGACCCGAGGCAGGACGTCGAGTCGCTGCTGTCCGAGCCGCTGCGGGCGCACGGTCTGGGCGGCGGGCGGGCCGGCATCGCCACGCGGGTGCGGGAGCTGCTGGACGCCGTCGGGCTCCCGGCCGCGGCGCTGCGCCGCTACCCGCACGAGTTCTCCGGCGGCCAGCGGCAGCGCATCGGCATCGCCCGCGCGATCTCGCTGGAGCCGGACCTGCTGATCGCCGACGAGCCGGTCTCGGCCCTCGACGTCAGCGTGCAGGCGCAGGTGGTCAACCTGCTGGAGGAGCTGCAGCAGCGGCTCGGCCTCACCTACCTGGTCATCGCGCACGACCTGGCCGTGGTGCGGCACATCAGCGACGTCGTCGGCGTGATGTACCTCGGGTCGCTGGTCGAGCAGGCGCCCTCCGGCGTCCTCTACGACGAGCCGCTGCACCCCTACACCCGCGCGCTGATGAGCGCGGTCCCGGTGCCCGACCCGGTGGTCGAGGAGCGGCGGGAGCGGATCCTGCTCGCCGGCGACCTGCCCTCGCCCGCGAACCCGCCGAGCGGCTGCCGGTTCCACACCCGCTGCCCCTGGCGGCAGGAGACGCGCTGCGACGACGAGGTGCCGGTGCTGCGCGAGCTGGCGCCGGGCCACCTGGTCAGCTGCCACTGGGCCGAGGAGGTCCGGGACGGCCGGCTCGCCCCGAAGCCGCCCGAGGAGGTGGCCGCCACCCAGGGCGTGTCGGTGCGGGCCACCGGTGCCGGGACGGCTTCGAGACCGACGCGCTGGTCCAGGGCGTCGACGAACCCATCGAGCGCCGCTGAAGGACCTCGTCCTCCCCACCCTTCGGAGAAGGACCCCGTCCTCCTCACCGCTCGCAGGCTCGCGGCGAGCCTCTGGACGGGGCCGGCCCGGGACGGGGCCTCAGTCCAGGACGACGTCGTCCCCGCGGCGGGTCGCCCGGCGCACGCGCAGCCGCAGCACGCGGGCGTAGGCGCGGACGAACTGGGTGTAGCCCGGCGTCGGCCCGTGGTAGCCGAGGAACCCGCGGGGGCCCTCGGTCATCTCACCGGTCCGCACGTCGTAGCGCGCCTGGTGCCACGGGCAGACCAGGCAGCCGTCGGCGTCCACGGTGCCCTCGGAGAGGTCGGCGAGCTGGTGGCGGCAGCGCCGGGAGACGGCGAAGTACTGGCCGTCCCGGTTGCCGACGGCCCAGTCGCCGGCGCGGCGGACGGCTCCCGGCGGCAGGTCGGCAGCGGGGATCCGGTCTGGCTGGGTCATGCGTCCTCCACGGTCTCGAGTCGGGCACCTACCCGCGCGAACCACGGGTCAGACCAGCCGGCGCGGGTAGGGTCCCGGCACCCGACCCCGGAGGTGCCCTCGTGCGCCGGCTGACCGCCGTCCTCGCCCCGCTGGCCGCCGTGGTCCTCCTCGGCGCGGGCCCTGCGCTGGCCGAGCCGCCGTTCGACGTGCCCGAGCAGGTGACCGACCGTGCCGGCGTGCTCGTCGGCGACGAGTCGGCGGTCGAGGAGGCAGTCGCCGACCTGCAGGCCGAGGAGCAGGTGCAGCTGTTCGTCGTCTACGTCGACTCCTTCGACGGCGTCGACCCCGACGCGTGGGTGGAGGAGACCGCGGAGCTCTCCGGGTTCGGCGGCAACGACGTCCTGTTCGCCGTCGCCGTCGAGGACCGGCTCTACGACTTCTACGTGGCCCAGGACTTCCCGTTGTCGAACGAGGAGATCCAGCAGCTGATCGCCTCCGACGTCGAGCCCGAACTCACCGCCGGTGACTTCGACGGGGCGGCCGTCGCCCTCGCCGAGGGCCTGGGCAGCGGTGGTGGGAACGGCGGCGGCGGGGGGCTGGGCACGGTCGCCGTCGTCGGCGGGATCGCGGCGGTCGCCGGCGGGGCCTACCTCGTCACGCGGTCCCGCCGCCGCCGGCAGGGGCCGCCGCCCACCCAGCGGCTGGAGCGGCCGGACCCGCACGCCGGTGTCCCGACCGAGCAGCTGGAGGCACAGGCCAGCACGGCCCTGCTGGAGCTGGACGAGGCGGTCAAGACCTCCCGGCTCGACCTGGACTA
>DASQNB010000581.1:0-9679 GCA_035645175.1 Geodermatophilus sp. | reverse complement strand
CGTCTGGTTCATCCGCAGGGTGAGCCCCTTGTTGAGCGCGTCGCCGAACTTCACCGCGTTGGGGATCGGCCCGTAGGCGCCGACGACGGAGACGGTGCCGCCCTTGCGCACCCCGTCGATCGCCCAGTTCAGCGCGACCGGTGAGCCGCCCTGCAGCTTGAGCTTGGCCCCGGCGACGTGCTGCAGGAGGTTGCCGTCGGCCTCCGCGCCGACCGCGTCGATGACGACGTCGGCGCCGAGGAAGTCGGTCTGCTTCTTCAGCTCCACCACGATGTCGTCGTGCTCGTCGTAGTCGAGGGTCTCGGCGTACGCCATGCTCCGCGCCTTCGCCAGCCGCTCCTGCAGGTGGTCGACGACGATGACCCGGCCCGCGCCCATCAGCCACGACGACTGGGCGGCGATCAGGCCGACCGGCCCGGCGCCGAGGACGACGACCGTGTCGCCCTCGGCGATGTCGCCGAGCTGGGCGCCGAAGTAGCCGGTCGCGGCGGCGTCGGTCAGCAGGACGGCGTCCTCGTCGTGCATCCACTCGGGGATCCGCACCGGCCCGACGTCGGCGAACGGCACGCGGACGTACTGCGCCTGGCCGCCGTCGTAGCCGCCGGTGGTGTGCGAGTAGCCGTAGATGCCGCCGACGGCGGTGGCGTTCGGGTTGACGTTGTGGCAGTTGGAGTACAGCCCCCGGGCGCAGAACCAGCAGCTGCCGCAGGAGATGTTGAACGGCACCATCACCCGGTCGCCGACCTGCAGGTTCTCCACCGAGGACCCGACCTGCTCCACCACGCCGATGAACTCGTGGCCGAAGGTGTGCCCGATCCGGGTGTCCGGCATGAGGCCGTGGTAGAGGTGCAGGTCCGAGCCGCAGATGGCGGCCAGCGTGACCCGCACGATCGCGTCGTTGGGGTGCTCGATGGCCGGGACGTCCTTCTCCTCGACCCGCACCTTGTACGGCCCCCGGTAGACCATTGCTCGCATCGATGGGCCTCCTCGGGCTCCGGGCGGCGCGGTGGTGCCCACCCGTCGGGCCGGTGCGGTTCACCGGCCCCTCCGACCCTGACCGAGCCGTCCCCGGTCGGCCAGTCGAGACCGGCCTGCGGGCACGGTGGGGATGCGCTCAGCCGGCGCCGCGGTGCGCGGGCGCCTGCGCCGGTGGCCGCTGGAAGAGCACGTAGAGGTAGACCAGCGAGGGCACCAGGACGACCGCGCCGGCGCCCAGGGCGACCAGCATCGCGACGAGGGTCGACCGGCCGACCGCGGCCTCCTCGATCGTCACCTCGGGCACCAGCACGTACGGGTACTGGGCGACGGCCCAGCCGACCAGGATCGCGGTCACCGCCAGCCCCGACGCGGCCCGCGCCCCTGCGTAGCGGCGGAGCCACAGCAGCACCAGCGCGGCGACGCCCGCGACCACGGAGAGCGCCACCACCGGCGCCGCTCGCCCGGTCAGCCCGTCGAACAGCTGCGGGGCGTCGGCGCGCAGCACGAACAGCCCGGCGATGCCGACCGCGCCGGTCACGGCCGCCGTCCCCAGGGCGCGGCTGCGGAACTGCTGCACCAGGTCCTCGGCCCCCTCGCGGCGGGCGTCCCCGCAGAGGAACACCGCGGCGAGGTAGGCGCACACCAGGACGGCGAGCACGCCGCCCAGCGCGGACGTCGGGTTGACCCAGCTCGTCACGACGTCGCCGGCGGCGATGCCGGCCGGGACCCGGCCCGAGGCGACGGCGCCGACGACGCTGCCGAGGAAGTACGGGGTGGCCAGCGAGGAGAACGCGAACGCGGCACCCAGCGCACGGCGCATGCCGAGCGTGGTGGTGCTCTTCCGGAAGGCGAACGCCGCCCCGCGGGCGATCATCCCGAACGCGGCCAGCGTCAGCGGCACGTACAGCGTGGTGACGACGGCGGCGAACGGACCGGAGAACGCCGTCCAGAGGACGACGAGCACGAAGATCAGCCAGACGTGGTTGGCCTCCCACACCGGCGCGATGGAGTGCTCGATGAGCTCGCGCTGGCGGGCGCCGCGGCGGGTGCCGCCGGCCAGCAGGTCCCAGATGCCCGCTCCGAAGTCGGCACCGCCGAAGAGCCCGTAGGCGACGAGCCCGACGAACATGACGGTGAGCACGACCTCGGCCAGGGTCACCGGAGGGCCACCTGTCCGGTCCCCCGGTCGGGCGGCTCGGCGTCCACCTCCTGCGGGGCAGGCGTGCCGGGACGGTGGGCCAGCCGGCGCAGCACGTAGACGGTGAGCGCGGTCAGCACGGTGTAGACGGCGACCACGGCGTAGAAGCCGAGCCAGAGCCCCGGCGCGGGGCTCACCGCGTCGGCGGTGCGCAGCAGGCCGTAGACGACCCACGGCTGCCGGCCCACCTCGGTGACCACCCAGCCCGCCTCCATGGCGACCACCGCCGCCACCCCGGAGACCGCGACCGCCCGCAGGAACCACCGGGAGTCCGGCAGCCGCCGGCGGCGCCACCACGCCCAGCCGCACCACACCGCCAGCAGGAGCAGCGCCGAGCCGAGCGCGACCATCGTGTCGAAGGCCAGGTGGACCACGTTGACCGGCGGGAGCTCGTCGGCCGGGAACTCCTCGAGCCCGAGGACGACGCCGTCCGGGTCGTGGTGCACCAGCAGCGACAGGCCGGCGGGGACCTCCAGCGCCCAGCGCATCTCCCCGTCGGAGTACCAGCCGCCGATCGACAGCGGGGCCCCGGCGGTGGTCTCGTACTGGCCCTCCATCGCGGCCAGCTTCGCCGGCTGGTTGTCGGCGACGGTGTTGGCGATCCAGTCGCCCACGCCGATCTGCACCGGGGTCACCGCGACGGCGAACGCCAGCGGGATGGCCAGGCCCAGCCGGGAGTGCCGCTCCCGGCGGCCGCGCAGCATCCCGACGGCGTACACCGACGCGATGGTGAAGCCGGTGACCATGTAGGCGGCGAGCAGCATGTGCACCACCTGCGGCCAGGTGGACGGGCCGAACATCGCCGCCCACGGCTGCGCGTCGACGACGTCGCCCTGCGCGTCGAGCCGGAAGCCGGTGGGGTTGTTCATCCACGCGTTGGCCGCGACGACGAAGAACGCGCCGGCCATGCCGGACACGATCATCGGGACGGCGCTGAGCACGTGGGCCCGCGGCGAGAGCCGGTCCCAGCCGAAGAGGTAGACGCCGACGAAGATCGCCTCGACGAAGAAGGCGAACCCCTCCAGCACGAAGGGGAAGCCGTAGACCTCGCCGAAGCGGTCCATCAGCCCGGGCCAGAGGATGCCCATCTCGAAGGACAGCAGGGTGCCCGACACCGCCCCGGCGGCGAACAGGATCCCCATCGCCTTCGCCCAGGTGCGGGCCAGCCCGAGCAGCGCCGCGTCGCCGCGCCGGTGACCACGCCACTCGGTGACCACCGTGATGAGCGGGAAGGCGATCCCGAAGCAGGCGAAGACGATGTGCCAGCCGAGGGACAGCGCCATCTGCATCCGCGCCGGGTACAGGTTCTCCGCCGCGTCGGCGAGCACGTCGAGGTGGTCCACGCGGGTCTCCGCTCGAGAGCCGGACGGCTGCAGGATGGGCCGTGGGCCCTCGTCTCCGCAACGGGCGCGAGCCTCCGGGCGGGCGCCGGCCAGGACCGCCGGCCTCCCCCGCTCGGGTGAGGACCGCAACCCCGGGCTGCAGCCCGGCCGGCGCGACGCCGAGGACACCGGCATGTCCCGCGCACTGCACGACCGGCTCGTCACGGCCCTCCCCGAGGGCCGGCACCTCCCCGAGGAGGTGTGGCACCGGCGGCACCGGGCGGTGCTGTGGATCGCCGCGGTGCAGGCCGCGGGCCTGGGCGTCATGGCCCTGCTGACCGGGCGGACGCCGCTCGTCGCGCTGCTGCTCGCCGTCGGGGTCGCCTACCCGCTGACCTTCGCGGCGCTGCCCGGCGCCGGCCGCGGGGTGCGCTCGGCGGCGGCGACCGCCAGCCTGCTGGCCGCCTCGGTCGCGCTCGTGTACCTGATGGAGGGCCTCACCGAGGCGCACTTCCACTTCTTCGTCATGGTCGGCCTGTCGGCGCTGTACCAGAACTGGGTGCCCTTCGGGATGGCGCTGGTGGTCGTCCTCGCCCACCACGGCGTCGTCGGCACGCTGTTCCCGCACGCGGTCTTCGGGCACGACAGCGCGCAGCACGCGCCGTGGACGTGGGCGCTGGTGCACGGGGCGTTCGTGCTGGCCGCGAGCCTCGCCCACCTCGCGGCGTGGCGGCTCAACGAGCAGCAGGGGCTGCGCGACCCGCTGACGGGCTTGGCCAACCGGACGCTGCTGCTGGAGACCACCGAGCGGATGCTCGCCCGGCGCGCGGGCCCGACCAGCGTGCTCTTCCTCGACCTCGACGACTTCAAGGACGTCAACGACTCCCGCGGCCACGCCGCAGGCGACCAGCTGCTGACCACGGTGAGCCGGCGGCTGGCCGGCTGCGTGCGCGCCGGTGACCAGGTGGCCCGGCTCGGTGGCGACGAGTTCGCCGTCGTGGTGGCCGGGCCCTCGGCCGTCGCCGCGGAGGTGGGCACGCGCGTGCTCGCCGCCCTGGCCGACCCGGTCGTGGTGGACGGACACGCGATCGCCGTGCGGGTGAGCATCGGCGTCGCCGACTCCACCACGGCCGCCGACCGCTCCCCTGGCACGCTGCTGCGCAACGCCGACCTGGCGATGTACCTGGCCAAGGCCTCGGGCAAGAACCGCGTCGTGGTCTACGCCGAGGGCATGGAGCAGGCCGCGCAGACCAAGGCCGAGCTGGTCACCGACCTCGCCACCGCGGTGGGCTCCGGCCAGCTGGCCGTGCACTACCAGCCGACCGTCGAGCTGACCGAGGGCGTGACCATCGGCTACGAGGCGCTGCTGCGCTGGCAGCACCCCACCCGCGGGCTGGTGCCACCGGCGGACTTCATCCCGCTGGCCGAGGAGAGCGGCACCATCGTCGAGATCGGCCGCTGGGTGCTCACCGAGGCCACCGCCCAGGCCGCGCAGTGGTCACGGGAGGCCGGCCGGTCCATCGCGATGTCGGTCAACCTCTCCCCCCGCCAGCTGCTGGACGACGACGTCGTCACCACCGTGCGGACGGCGCTGGAGGCCAGCGGGCTGCCCGCCGGCCAGCTGACCCTCGAGGTCACCGAGGGCGTGCTGATCGAGGACGTCGAGGCGGTCGTGGACACCCTGCGCGCCCTGCGCACCCTCGGGGTCCGCATCGCCATCGACGACTTCGGCACCGGCTACTCGAGCCTGTCCTACCTGCGCAGGCTGCCCGCCGACGTGGTGAAGATCGACCGCAGCTTCGTGCAGGACCTGGGCTCGAACGGCCGGTCGACGACCCTGGTCGCCTCGATCATCGAGCTGGCCCGCAGCCTGCACCTCGAGGTGGTCGCCGAGGGCGTGGAGACCGCGGAGCAGCACGCCGTCCTGGAGCGGCTGGCCTGCTCGCACGCGCAGGGCTACCTCTTCGGCCGCCCCCAGCCCGCTGCCGACCAGCGGCCGACCGCCCCGGCACCGGCAGCGGACGCCCCGCTCGCCGTCGGCCCCTGACCTCCCCGGTCAGGCCGGCCGGTCGCCCACGGCGACCGGCCGGCCGGGGTCGGCGCTGTACTGCGACCACGACCCCGCGTACAGCCGGCCCGGCGGCAGGCCGGCCACCTCCAGGACCAGCAGGGTGTGGCAGGCCGTCACCCCGGAGCCGCAGTAGGACACCACGTCGCTGTCGGCGGTGACGCCGGCCGCGGCGAAGCCCCGGCGCAGCTCCTCGGCGGGCCGGAGGCGGCCGGTGTCGTCCAGGGTGGCCCGGGTCGGCACGTTGACCGCCCCGGGGACGTGTCCGGCCCGCGGGTCGACCGGCTCGCGGTCGCCGCGGTAGCGCTCGGGGTCACGGGCGTCGAGCACCACCGCCGCCGGGTCCAGCACGTCGTCGACCCCGGCCAGCCGTCCGGCCGGCCACGGCCGGGGGGTGAACACCGCGGGTGCCCGATCGGACGCCGCCTGCTCCAGGGGACCGTCCCAGGCGGTCAGCCCGCCGTCGAGCAGGGCCGCCTCGTGCCCGGTCACCCGCAGCATCCACACCAGCCGGGCGGCGATGACCCCGCCGGCGTCGTCGTAGGCCACCACGGTGTCGTCGTCGCCGATGCCGAGTGCGGCCATGCCCTCGGCGAAGACCTCCGGGTCGGGCAGCGGGTGCCGCCCCGCGGCCGGGTCGGCGGGCGCGGCCAGCCACCGGTCCAGGTCCACGAACACCGCGCCCGGCAGGTGCCCGGCGGCGTGGGCCGCGCGGCCGGACCGGCCGTCGAGGTACCAGCGGACGTCGGCGAGCACCACCCCGGTGCCGTGCGCGCGCAGCCAGGCCGGGTCGACGACGGGAGACACCACGCCGGCGACCCTACGACCGCGCCCGGCCGGCCGCCGGTGACCGGCCCGGGCCCGCACCTCCCCCGGGAGGCCGTCCGGGACGGCAGCCGGTCACCCGTCCGGGTGGGTGGCGGTCAACGGCCGCGCTCGGGACACCGATGGGAGGGGACGGTGCCGGCACGGGACCGACGACGGGGACACGACGACGGGGACACGACGACGGGGACGCGCGGGTGGTCGCGGTGCGCAGGGCCCACGGTTGGGCGTACGTCGCCGTCCTCCTGGCCGGCGCCGTCGTCGTCGCCGTCCTGCCGCCCGGTCCGTGGCAGCCCGCCGCGGAGGTCGGGGTCTACCTGCTGGGCGTGACCGCTGTCCGCCGGGGTCTGCGCCGCAACCGCCCCGCTGCCGGTCTCGGTTGGCGACTGCTCGCGGCGGCACTGGGAGCGTTCGCACTGAGCAGCGCCGCGGAGGCCGCCGAGTTCGCCGGCATCACGCCCGGGGTGAACAGCGCCGCCGAGAGCGGTCTGGACGTCGCGGGCCATGGCTCATCGCAGCCGCGGCCCTGGCCGCGCTCGTCGCCGGCCGAGGACGCCGCAACCCGGAGGCGTGGACGGACACCGTCACGCTGCTGCTCGCCACGGGCCTGGCCGTGGTGACCTTCGTCGACGGGACGGGCGGCCTGGCGCACGGGGAGCTGACCGTCGCGGTGCCACTGCTCGCCGCCGTGGTGGTCGTCGCCGGGGTGCGGATCGCACTGCTGGGCAACGGTCGGTCGGTCAGCGGCGTGGCCCTCTGCCTCTCCGGCGCCCTCGCCCTGACCGGGTACGCGGCGCAGGTCTCCGGTACGCCCGGCCCGCTCGCGCCGGTCATCGAGTCGCTGCCGCTGCTGGCCGTCGCGGCGGTCGCCCTCGCCGCCAACCACCCCTCCAGCCGCGACCTCGGTCGAGCACCCCACCCGGCGACGACCGTCACTGCCGGTCGCGTGGTCGGCGTGGGCGCCGCGCTGCTGGTCAGCCCGGCACTGGTCCTGCTGTGGACCGTCCGCAACGGCGGCAACGGCTACCTGCTCGGGGGCGGCATCGGCGTGCTCACCGCGCTCGCCCCGTGGCGGCTCGGGCGGCTGGACGCCGAACGGCACCGCGCCCGGTCGGCCGCGGAGGCCAGCGAGGCGCGGCTGCGGGTGCTGCTCGAGAACGCCGCCGACGTCATCGCGATCGTCGACGCCGCCGGCCGGGTCACCTACGTCAGCCCCGCCGTCGGGTCGCTGCTCGGCCGGGACCCGGCCGACGTCCTCGGCCGCCGCGCGCTGGCCGTGGTCGACCCGGACGACCGGGCCCGGCTGCTGCACGCCCTGATCGCCACGGCCGGCGGGGTCACCGACATCGACGTCCGCCTCCGGCACGCGGACGGGACCACCCGGTGGGTCGAGGCGAAGGTCAGCGGCCGGGTGCACGCCCCTGGCGTCGAGGGCTGGGTGGTCAACCTGCGCGAGGTCACCGACTGCAAGCTGCTGGAGGAGGAGCTGCGGCACCGGGCCGGCACCGACGCGCTCACCGGCCTGGTCAACCGGGCGGGCTTCTGGCAGCGGCTCACCCGCGCCACCGCCGACCTCGACCCCACGTCCCCGCCGGCGGTGCTGTTCGTCGACCTCGACGGCTTCAAGGCGGTCAACGACACCCTCGGCCACGCGGCCGGCGACCAGCTGCTCGTCGCCGGCGCTGGCCGGCTCTCCGCAGGCGTGCGCGCCGGCGACTGCGTCGCCCGCCTGGGCGGCGACGAGTTCGCCGTCCTGCTGGGCACCGCGGACGACGCACGGGTGCGGCGGCTCGCCGACCGGTTGCTGCAGCAGCTGCGCCAGCCGGTCGGCCTGGCCGGGCACGCGGTCACCGTCACCGTCACCGTCACCGTCACCGCGAGCATCGGCGGCACGCTGGCCGTCGCCGGGGACACCCCCGAGTCGCTGCTGCACCGCGCCGACACCGCCATGTACGCCGCCAAGCGCGACGGCAAGGACGCCGTCGAGCTGTCCGGCGGGCTGGGCTCCCCCGCCGGCGTCTGAGCCCGGCCGACGACGGCTGCGGGACGCTCGCGGCCGTCGGGCGCCGACCGTTCGCATCGCCGCGCAGCCGGTCGGCATGCGACGACTGCGTGACGATCCGCGCCGACAGGTGCCGGTGGCGCCGTCGTCCTGTCACCGTGGGAGGCGGGTCGCACGCCGGCGCACGCCGGAGTCGCCGGTGTGCGTCCCCCCGCCGGCGGGATCCGGCGGGACGGGGACCGAGCAACGGGAGGCCGACGTGCACCGGGACGTCGCCACGGCGCCCTTCCGCCAGGTCGTCGACGGCCGGGCCGGCGCCATCCGCGTCGGCGGTTCCCTCACGCCGCGGACCGCCGGCCTGCTCGCCGGGACGGTGCAGGCCCTGCGGACGGTGGGCCGCACCCGGGTGGTGCTCGACCTGCGCGGCCTGGAGGCCGCCGACGAGCTCGGGCTGCGGGTGGTCCGCTCGCTGCGCGAGCGGGTCACCGCGGCGGGCGGGCGGCTGACCCTGCACCTGCCCGACGGCCCCCTGCTCCTGCCGACCGGTCCCTGAGCCGCCTGCGCCGCCACCATCGGTGACCGCAGGTCGCCACGGTGCGGCGGCGCTCCGCCGCCGGGTCCCCGGGCCGGTCCCGCCCGGCGCCCGGGGCGGCAGGCTCCTGGTGCCGCCGTTCCGTGGAGGTGTCCCGTGACCCCTGCCGACCGTGGCCGCCTCCCCCGAGGCGCTGCACCAGCGGCCCATCCCGGCCCGGACGGGCTCGGGTGAGCACCGTGGTCCCCCGCGGCTACGGGCTGGTCGTCGCCGCCCTGGCGGGCACCTCGCTGCTGCTGTTCGCCCTGGTCGAGGCCGCCGGCGTCCCGCTGCTCACCGACCCGCTGCCCACGCTGCGCGCCGCCGGGGCACTGGCCGCGGTGCTGGGGGTCGCCCTGCTGGTCGCGGACGTCGCCGTACCGGTGCCGGCCAGCCTGGTGATGCTCGCCCACGGCGCGCTCTTCGGCCTGCTGCCCGGTGCCGCGCTCTCGCTGGTCGGTGGCGTGGGCGCGACCGTCGTCGGCTTCGCCGTGGGACGGCGCGGCCGCGGGCTGGTCGAGCGCGTCACGACGCCGGCCCAGCGGCAGCGCGCCGACCGGCTGATGGCCCGCTGGGGTGCGCTGGCGATCGTGGTCACCCGGCCGGTGCCGGTGCTCGCCGAGACCGTCGCCGTCCTGGCCGGCACCTCGCCGCTGCGCTGGCCGGTCGCCGTGCTCGCCGCCGCCGTGGGGACGGCGGTACCCGCGGTGCTGCT
>DASQNB010000580.1:0-2263 GCA_035645175.1 Geodermatophilus sp. | reverse complement strand
TGGGTGCTGGGCAACCACGACAAGGAGCGGCAGGTCACCCGCTTCGGCGGCGGCGAGCTCGGCACCGCCCGGGCCCGCGCGGCGGCGCTGCTGACGCTGGCGCTGCCGGGCTCGGCCTACCTCTACGCCGGGGACGAGCTGGGCCTGCCGCAGGCGCACGTGCCCGACGAGGCCAAGCAGGACCCGATCTTCCACCGCAGCGGCGGTGCGCGCGCCGGCCGCGACGGCTGCCGCGTGCCGATGCCGTGGAACCCCACCGACGGCGTCGGCTTCTCCCCCGACGGCGCCGCCGACCCGTGGCTGCCGATCCCCGCCGACTGGGGCCGCTACGCCGTCTCGGTGCAGACCGGGCAGGGCGGCTCGACGCTGACCCTGCACCGGCGCGCCCTGGCGCTGCGCAAGGCGCACCCGGCCTTCGCCTCCGGCTCGGCGACGGTGACCACCCGCGGCGACGTGCTGACCATCCGCTCGATCGGCGACGGCGAGGCCGTGCGCTGCGTGGTCAACATGGGCAGCGAGACGGTGCTCGCCGGCTGCCCGGGCCAGGTGCTGCTCGCCTCCACCGCGCAGGTCCGCCGCTCGGGCGGCACCGTGGCGCTCCCGCCGGACAGCGCCGTGTGGGTGCTCGAGAACTGAGAGAGGACCTCCCTGCCCCCCGCCGCTCGTAGAAGGACCCCGTCCCCCCCACCCCTCGCAGGCTCGGGGCGGTGCCCGAGACGGGGCCGGGGACCCTGCAGGGAGGCCGCCCTGCGCCCGTCACTCGTTGAAGGACCCCGTACTCCGCCGGCGATGGCGCGGGGCGCGCCGGTGTGATGGTCTGCCGCGGTGCCCACCGCTCACCCGTCCGGTCTCGACGTCGTCGTCGCCGGTGCCGGCCCGGCGGGCCTGTCGGCCGCGGCCGCCTGTGCTGCCGCCGGGCTGCGGACCGCGCTGGTGGCGCCGGTGCTGCGCCCCTGGCCGGCCACCTACTGCCTGTGGGACGACGAGCTCGCCGCCGCCGCGCCGGCGCTCGGGCTGGACCCGGCCGCCGTCGCGGCGACCGGCTCCCCGACCGTCGTCCGCACCGCCGCGGGCGGGGACCGGCGGCTGACCCGGCGCTACGCGCGGCTGCGCAACGACGTCCTGCACGCGGCGCTGCTCGACCGGTTCCTGCAGTCCGGCGGCGAGGTGGTCCCCGGCCGGGTCACCGGCCTGCACGCCGACGGGGCGCGGGAGGTGGCCGACCTGGACGACGGCGGCACGCTGCGGGCCGGCGTCGTGCTCGACGCCCGCGGCGGCGGCCCCGGCACCGCCGCGCAGCGGGCGTGGGGCGAGGTGGTGCGGGGCCCGGTGGGGGACCTCGTCCCCCCGGGTGGCGCGCTGCTGATGGACTGGGCGGCGCTGGCGGCACCCGGCGCTGCCCCCGCCTTCCTCTACGGCCTGCACCTCGACGACGGCACCGTGCTGCTGGAGGCGACCTCGCTGGCCGCCCGCCCGCCGGTTCCGCTGACCGACCTGCGGTCCCGCCTGGCCGGGCTGTTCGCCGCGCACGGGCTGCGACCGGCCGGGGACCCCGAGCGGGTGACGATCCCGCTCGACCCCCTCCCCCGCGCCGGCGGCCCGGGCACGCCGCTGGGCGCCGCGGCGGGGCTGGTGCACCCCGCGACCGGCTACAGCGTGGCGTCGTCGCTGCGGCTGGGCCCGCGGGTCGCCGGGGCGCTGGCCGCCGGCGGCGACGGCCGCGCGGTGCGCCGCGTCGTCCGCGCGGCCCGCCCCCGGACGACGGCGGCGCTGCTCGGGCTCGGCCTGGAGGTGCTGCTGTCCCTCGACGGGCCCGCCACCGACGCGTTCTTCGCCGCCTTCTTCCGGCTCCCGGAGCGGTCGTGGGCCGCCTACCTGGACGTCGGCTCCTCCCCCGCGGCCGTGGCCGCCACCATGGCGCGGACGTTCGCCGCCCTGGCCCCGGCGCAGCGCGCGCACCTGCTGCGCACCGTCGCCCGGAGCGGTTCGGCCGCCGTCGGCGCACGCGCGGACCGGCTCCAGCGGGGGTTGCCGCGCCGCGGGGTGTAGAAGAGAGGCGGCGCACCGCCTCCCCGGGACGGCGTCGTCACCCAGCACGGCGGGACGAGGGAGCACGGATGACGCAGGCACGGGACGCGGCGGGCGACCTGACCGAGGCACTGCGCCGCGCGGGAGTCGGCGACGTCGACGACTCCGGCCTGGCCCGGGCGCTGTACTCCTCCGACGGCTCGCTGTACCGCGTGCTGCCGCGCGCCGTCGTCCG
>DASQNB010000579.1:0-9909 GCA_035645175.1 Geodermatophilus sp. | reverse complement strand
CGAGACCCCGCTCGACCCGCTCCTCGAGCGCATCGCGGACCGGATGAGCGTGTTCGTCGGTCAGTCCGGTGTCGGCAAGTCCACGCTGGTCAACCGCCTCGTCCCGGACGCCTTCCGGGCCACCGGCGACGTCAGCAAGATAGGCAAGGGCCGGCACACGTCGTCCTCGGCCGTGCTCTTCGACCTCCCCGGCGGCGGCACCGTCATCGACACCCCGGGCATCCGGTCGTTCGGCCTGGCCCACGTGACCGCCGACGACGTCCTCGCCGCGTTCGACGAGATCGCCGAGGCCGCGGTCGACTGCCCGCCCGGCTGCGGGCACACCGCGGAGGACCCCGACTGCGCGCTGGACGCCTGGGCCGACGCCGGCCCGCCGGCCCGCCAGCAGCAACTGGCCGGCCTCCGGGTCCTGCTCGGCGCCGTCGGCCAGGTCGGCCCCGGCTACTGAAGAAGGACCCTCCTGCCCCCACCACTCGCAAGCTCGCGGCGGGACCCTGCAGAAGGGCCTCCTTCCTCTCCAGCACTCGCACGCTCGCGGCGGTGCCCGGCAGGGGGCCGCCCGTTCCCCACCTCCGGAGCGCCCGATGGAACAGCAGGTCCACTTCACCACCCTGGCCACCGCCGACCTCGACGCCGCTCGGCGTTTCTACGTCGAGGGCCTCGGCTGGCGGCCGCTGCTCGACGTCCCCGGTGAGATCGTCTTCTTCCAGATCGCACCGGGCACCGTGCTGGCCTTCTTCGAGACGGCCAAGTTCGCCCAGGACCTCGGCACCGGCCCGGCGCGGCCCGCCGTCTCCGGCGTGACGCTGGCGCACAACGTGGCCGACCGGGACGCCGTCTCCGCGGTCGTCGAGGCCATGACGGCGGCCGGCGGCACGGTGCTCACCGCCCCGGAGGAGGGTGCCTTCGGCGGGGTCTTCCACGCGCTGGTCGCCGACCCGAACGGCGTGGTCTGGGAGGTCGCGCACAACCCCGGTTGGTCGGTCGACCCCGACGGCACCGTCCGGCTCGGCTAGGTGAGTCGTCCAGGGGGTCGGCGGTCGGCGGTGAGGCAGCGCGCGGCCATCACGTTCTGCCCCGTCCGTTCGGCGGTCTGGCCGCATCGGTGGCCAGGATGTCCAGCTGACTCTCGCGCTGGTCGACTCGGACTCCGGTGCAGAAGCCGGTCGCCGGTCGCCCGTCGTCGGCGTTCCCGCGGGAACGCGGCCTGGACCCGCCCCGCCGTCGGGACGGGGTGGTCGCGGACTGCCGGAGGCGTTCCCGCGGGAACGCCTCCGGAGGCCTGAGCCCGGCGCGCAGGACCCGAAGCGGACGCGAGGTGCTGCCCGGCATGCCCGACCCCGACCCCGACTCCCGAGTCGAGCGCCCGACGGAAGAGGTCACCAGGAGCCGAACAGCGTGTCGGAGATCAGCTCGTCGACCGCCTCGATCCGCAGGTCGTGACCGGCCCCCAGCGCCTCCGGGTCGTCAGCGAGCACGCAGACGCCGGTCTGCACGTCCAGACGGACCCGCTGCACCTCGGGGTACGGCCCGCGCGCCCTTCCGTACTCCTGCTCGTCGACCTCCGGGGAGCGCAGCAGCGGACAGCACCCGCAGCGCGGCTCATAGCGCGGCGTCGTCCGGACGAGCGCCTCCCACGCCGGCCGCCCGCCGTGCTCGACCTCGGTGACGGTCTCGACCTCCAGGCCCGGCGAGCCGGCGACCTCCCCGGTCTCGGGGGCGCGGCCGTCGGCCAGCTCCACCGGGTCGAGCATCGCGACCCAGTCGTAGCTCTGGTACATCGGCGCGTCGTAGGAGAGCCGCTCAGGACGGACCGCCACCAGGCCATCGGGGCGCCACACGGGTGCCGGACCGTCGGCCGGCCACGGGTACGTGACCGTGCGGCCGCCCCCGGGGCCGAACAGGGCGGCCTGGGTGCCCCGCTCGTGGATCACCTGCAGCAGCTCGCCGTCGAGCGTCTCGACCCGGAGCCGGTCCGGCCGACGCAACCACGCGCGGACCGGCTCGGTGCGCCACGGGTGCCCGGGCCAGCGCACCGTGAACCGCAGCGTCGTCCAGCGCCACGGCGAGGACCGGGCGAGGGCGCGGAAGGCGTCGGCATCGGGCACCGGCCGAGTGTGGGACCCGGTCGTCCCGTCGCCCAACGAGTTCTCGCAGCACCGAGTGGCCCGTTGCCGTCACATCAGCCCGGCGGAGACCACGGCAGGTCGCCACTCGACGCGGCGACGGCACCGCTCACACGTCGACCCAGCCGCCGCTGCGCCAGTAGAGGCCGGCCTCGCGGGTGAGCAGTCCCTCGTCGACCAGGTAGCGGCGCAGCGCGGCGGTGTCCGGGTGCCACACGGCCAGCAGTGCGTTGACCTCCCGCTCGGGGTAGCGGACGCCGGCGTCGAACACCCGCACCAGGTGCTCCAGCACCACCCGCCGCTTGGTCTGCTGCGCCGGGATGGACACCAGCCGGCCGTCGCGCACGAACGCCGACAGGACGGCGTCCTCGGCGGGGTCGGTGGACAGCGGCTCGGGCGGCGGGGCGGCCTCGGCGGCGGCGCGGGCGGCGGCGCCGAAGCGCTCGGTCAGCAGCTCGAGCTCGTGCCGGTCGCGGCGGACCAGGCCGGCGCGGCCCAGCCGGCGCGCGGCCAGGACGACGTCCTTGAGGGGCAGGCCGGTGACCTCGGCGACCTGCTCGAGGGTGCCGGCCCCGAGGGCCAGGGCGGCGACGACCTTGAGCCGGACCGGGTCGGCCAGCAGCCCGGCGATCGTCGCGGCGTGCACTCCCCGACCGTATCCGCGCATCGCCCGCTCCGGGCGGGGTAGGCCGGGGTCATGGTGAGCCCCATCGACATCCAGAAGGCCCTCAAGGGCATGGACTACCCGGCCAGCAAGCAGCAGATCCTCGAGCACGCCAAGGGCGGCGACAAGGAGGTCGTCGACGCCCTCGAGAAGATCGACGACCGCGAGTACGAGGGCCCCAGCGGGGTCAGTGCCGCGGTCTTCGACTGAGCGACCAGTAGGTTCGGTGCCCATGACACCGGGCCGGGACTACACGGGGGACATGCACCTGGCGCACGTGCTGGCCGACCAGGCTGACTCGATCAGCCTGGACCGCTTCAAGGCGCTGGACCTGCAGGTCGACACCAAGCCGGACCTCACGCCGGTCACCGACGCCGACCGGGCCGTGGAGGAGCAGCTGCGCATCACGCTGGCCCGCGCGCGCACCCGCGACGCGGTGCTGGGCGAGGAGATGGGCGCGACCGGTCACGGTCCGCGGCGGTGGGTGCTCGACCCGATCGACGGGACCAAGAACTTCGTGCGCGGCGTGCCCGTGTGGGCCACGCTCATCGCGCTGTTCGACGGCGACGAGCCGGTCGTCGGGCTGGTCTCGGCGCCGGCGCTCAACCGCCGCTGGTGGGCGGCCAAGGGTGTCGGCGCCTGGACCGGCCGACGGCTGGAGTCCGCCGCCCGCTGCACCGTGTCCAAGGTGGGTGAGCTGGGCGACGCGAGCCTGTCCTACTCGAGCCTCTCCGGGTGGGAGGAGCGCGGGCTGCTGGGCGGCTTCCTCGACCTGACCCGCCAGGTGTGGCGCACCCGCGCCTACGGCGACTTCTGGAGTTACGTGCTGCTGGCCGAGGGGGCGGTGGACGTCGCCTGCGAGCCCGAGGTCTCGGTGTGGGACCTCGCCGCCCTCGACGTCATCGTGCGCGAGGCGGGCGGGGCCTTCACCGACCTCTCCGGCACCCCGGGCCCCGCCGGAGGCAGCGCGCTGGCCACCAACGGCCTACTGCACGACGCCGCGCTGGCCCGGCTGCGGCCCCCGCCCGAAGCGGCCTGAGGACCCCGGCCGGCCTGCAACGGGCCGGCCGGCGGCCCCGTCCCGGGTCCCGCCCCGAGCCTGCGAGGGGTGGGGAGGACGGGGTCCTCTCTCAGTGGCCGGTGCCGGTGCCCGTACCGCGACCGCCCTGGAAGCGGCGGCGGGCGTCGTCGATCTTCGCCCGGGTCTTCGGGTCCTTGGCCAGCTGCTGGGCCTTCGCAGTGGCCTGGCTGATGACCTGGCGGCCCTTCGGGGTGTTCGCGAACTGGGTCAGCTTGCTGAACAGTGACGCCATCGCTGGGTCCTCCTCGCGTCGTCCGGGCGGCTGCTCCGCCCTCCTGTGCCGCTCAACGCGGCGGCTCCGCCGGTCGTTCCGCTGACCAGCGGTCGCGCGCGGCGGCCAGTTCCGGTGCGGGCCGGGGCTCGACCGGGCGGCCGGGCGCCCGCTCCGTCGGCACGTGCACACCCGCCCCGCGGGCAGCCAGCAGCGCCGCACCCACCGCCGAGGCGCTGCGGATCGGCAGGTAGCGGACGGGGACGGCGAGGACGTCGGCGAGCAGCTGCTGGACGACGGCCGGCCGCCCGCCGCCCCCGGTGAGCACGACCGGTCCCGCCCCGCCGAGCAGCTCCGCCGCGGCCCCGACCGCGAAGACGACCCCCTCGACCGCGGCGCGTGCCAGCTCGGCCCGGGTCGTGCCGGCCGACAAGCCGGTCCACCCCCCGCGGTCGGCCGGTCCCGCGACGCCGCCGCGCTCGCCGGTGAGGAACGGCCGGAAGACCACTCCCCCGGCACCGGGCGGGACGGCGGTCGCGGCGTCGAAGAGCTCGACGGGCGTCAGGCCGAGCACGCCGCACACCCACGACCACGCCAGGCCGCCGTTCTGCAGCGCGGCCATCGCGTACCAGCCGTCCTCGACGTCGGCGTAGCCGTGCACCGGCGGGTCGTCGGCCGGCGCCGGCGCCCACCCGGGCTGCAGCACCTGCGCGCCGGTGCCCAGGTTGACCTGCCGGCCGGTCCGCGTCCCGGCGGCGAGCAGGGCCAGCGGCGTGTCCGCCCCGCCCACGACGACCGGCACCTCACCGACGGGGACCGCGGCGGTGCCCACGACCTCCGTCGACGGCCGCACCGCGGGCAGCTGCGCCGGGTCGATCCCGGCCGCCGCCGTCGCCTCCCGGGACCAGCCGTCGGCGACGACGTCCCACAGCAGCGTGGCCGAGGCGTCGCTGCGGTCGGTGACCCGCGGGTCGGCGTCCGGCACGAGCGATGCCCGCAGCACGTCCTTGGGCAGCAGCACGGTGGCCGCGCGCCGGAGCAGCTCCGGCTCGTGCGCGGCCAGCCAGGCCAGCACCGGCCCTGTCATCCCGGCCACCAGCGGGTTGGCCAGCGCCTCGCGGGCGGCCTCCGGCAGGGCGCGCCAGCGGTCCACCTCGGCTGCCGCGCGGGCGTCCGGCCACAGCACCGCGGGCGCCAGCGGTGCACCCGCGGCGTCGACGAGCACGGTGCCGTGCATCTGCCCGGACAGGCCCAGCCCGGCGACCCGGCGGCCGGCCAGCGAGGGCGTCAGCCGGGCCAGCGCGTCGTCGAGGGCGGCCCGCCACACGGCCGGGTCGGTCTGCGCCCAGCCGGGCCGCGGACGGTCGACGTCGTAGCCGGACTCCGCCTCGGCCAGCACGGCTCCGGAGGGGTCCAGCGCGACCAGCTTGAGCCCGCTCGTGCCGACGTCGGCACCGAGCAGGACCCCGCTCACCGCGGCCGGTGAGGGCCGCCGCTGCGGCCGTTGCGGTCGGCCAGCAGCCCGGCCAGCGTGCTCAGCGCGATCTCGGCCGGGGTCCGCGAGCCGATGTCCAGCCCGATCGGCCGGTGCACGCGAGCGATCTCCTCCGGCGGCACCCCGAGGGCGGCCAGCGCCGCCAGGTGCGGCCCCTCGTGCCGCGGGTTGCCCATCACGCCGACCCAGCGCACGGGTCGGGCCAGCGCGTCGCGCAGCACCTCGCCGAGCTCGGGCCGGTGGTGGTCGGTGACGACGACGTCGGCGTCCGCGAGGTCCGTGTCGCCGAGGTGCTGGGCGACGTCGGCGAGCTCGACGACGCCGGCACCGCGGGCGGGGTCGGGGTCGAGCAGCACGGTGCGGAACCCGAGCTCGGGCGCCCAACGGGTCAGCACCTCGGCCACGGGTGAGGCGAAGACGGCCACCAGCACCCGCCCGGACACCTCGGGCGCAGGAGAGCCGTGCGCCACCCCGCAGTTCGGGTCGGTCATGCCACCTCCTCCGGGCTGTCCCCGTAGGCGTAGGAGCTGTCCACGTAGCGACCGCCGACCGCTGCCCCCGGCGGGGCGATCTGCGACAGCCGCGCGAGGTCGTCGCCCGACAGCCGGACGGCCGCGGCGCCGACGTTCTCCTCCAGGTAGCTGCGCCGCTTCGTGCCGGGGATGGGCACGACGTCGTCCCCCTGGGCGAGCACCCACGCCAGTGCCAGCTGGCCGGGCGTGCAGCCCTTCTCCGCCGCCATGTCCCGGACGGCGTCGACCAGCCGCAGGTTGGCCGTGAACGCCTCGCCGGTGAAGCGCGGGTGGCCGCGGCGCCAGTCGTCCTCGCCGAAGTCCTCCGGGCTGCGGATGGCACCGGTCAGGAAGCCGCGGCCCAGCGGGCTGAACGGCACGATGCCGATGCCGTGCTCGCGGGCGACCCCGAGCACCTCGCTCTCGAGGTCGCGGGTCCACAGCGACCACTCGCTCTGCAGTGCCGCGATCGGGTGGATGGCGACGGCGCGGCGGATCGAGGCCGCACTGGCCTCGGAGAGCCCGAGGTACCGGACCTTCCCCTGCTGCACCAGCTCGGCCATCGCGCCGACGGTGTCCTCGATCGGCACCCGCGGGTCGACCCGGTGCTGGTAGTAGAGGTCGATCTCCTCGACGCCGAGCCGGCGCAGGCTCGCCTCGGCACAGGCCCGCACGTTCTCCGGGCGGCCGTCGATGTCCATGCCGCCGCGGTCGTTCCTCGCCAGCGAGAACTTGGTGGCCAGCTGCACCTCCTCCCGCCGCCCGGCGATCGCCTCCCCGACCAGCTCCTCGTTGTGCCCGTCGCCGTAGACGTCGGAGGTGTCGAGGAAGGTGACGCCGAGGTCGAGGGCGCGGTGGATCGTCGCGATCGACTCGTCGCGGTCGGCCGCGCCGTACATCTGGCTCATGCCCATGCAGCCCAGGCCCAGGGCGGAGACGACCAGGCCGTCGCGGCCGAGGGTGCGGGTACCGACAGGAGAGGGAGAGGTCACCCCCGCATCCTCGCCCCGCCCCTTCGGGGCCCGCCACTGCCGCGGCCCCCCCGGGCACCGCCGGCCCCGTCCCGCGGCCTCCTGGCGTCAGCCTCCTCCAGGGCACCACCCCGAGCTCGCGAGGGGTGGGGAGGAGGTCCGTCGACGAAGGGCTCGGGGAGAGGGTCCTCCCACTGCGAAGGGCAGGGAGCGGGGTCCTCCTACTGCAGGAGCACCGGCAGCTGCTCCAGGCCGTGGACGAGGACGCTGCGCCGATGGCGCAGGTCCTCCGGCGGCACGGCCAGGCGCAGGCCGGGGAACCGGTCGAGCAGCGACCGCAGGGCCACCTCTGCCTCGAGACGCGCCAGGGGGGCACCCAGGCAGTAGTGCAGCCCGTGACCGAAGGCCAGGTGCCCACCGGTGTCGCGGTCGGGGTCGAGCAGCTCGGGCCGGTCGAAACGTCCCGGGTCGCGGTTGGCCGCGCCCACGGAGAGCGTGACCACCGACCCCGCGGGGATGGTGGCGCCCGAGTACTCGACGTCCTCGGCGGCGAAGCGCAGCGGGGCGTTGTGCACGGGGCCGTCCCAGCGCAGGAACTCCTCGACCGCCGTGGGGATCCGCTGCGGGTCGCCGAGCAGGTGCTCGCGCAGCGCGGCGTCGGTGGCCACGCCGAGCACCGCGTTGCCGATGAGGTTGGCCGTGGTCTCGTGGCCGGCGATGAGCAGCAGCACGCCCATCGCGACGACCTCCTCGGTGCTGAGCTGGTCGCCGGCCTCGGAGACCTCGACCAGGGCCGAGAGCAGGGCGCCGTCCGGGGAGCGCCGCTTGGTCTCGACGAGGGTGGACAGGTAGTCGGCCAGCCCGGCGGTGGCCCGCTGCTCGTCGACGTCGTCGTGGTCGTCGACCAGCGCGCGCGACCAGGTGCCGAAGGCGTCCCGATCGCCGTCGGGCACCCCGAGCAGCTCGCAGATGACGGCCATGGGCAACGGCACCGCGTAGGTGGCCAGCAGGTCGACCGGCTCGCTCCCGGGGAGCGCGTCGAGCAGGGCAGCGGCCAGTGCCTCGATGCGCGGGCGCAGCTCGGCGGTGCGCCGCGCGGTGAAGGCCCGGGAGACCAGCCGGCGCAGTCGGGTGTGGTCCGGCGGGTCGAGCAGGATCATCATCGAGCCGAAGGGGGCCGGCAGGCGCGGGGCCTGCTCGCGGACCTCCGGCGGCAGGGTCGCGCGGTGGTCCTTGACCAGGCGGGGGTCGGTGAAGGCCGCGCGCACGTCGTCGTAACGGGTGATCATCCACGTGGTGCCGCCACGGGGCAGCGCCACCTCGCGCACCGGGGCCTGCGCGCGCAGCCGCTCATAGGCGGGATACGGGTCCCGCCAGAAGGAGCCCTCGAAGACCGAGGTGTCGGCCGCGGTCACCGCTGCGCCAGGCCGTCGATGCGGGCGACCTCGTCGTCGGACAGCGAGAAGTCACCGATCGCCAGGTTGGTCCGGATCCGCTCGGGGGTCGCCGACTTGGGGATGACGACGACGCCGTGCTCCACGTGCCAGCGCAGCACCACCTGCGCCGGGGTGACGCCGTGCGCGTCGGCGACCTCGCGCAGGACCGGGTCGTCGAGGTCGGTGTTCTTGAACGGGCTGTATCCCTCGAGGACGACGCCGCGCTCCCGGTGCCCGGCCTCGACGCCGGGGTCGTACCTCGCCGGCGCCCAGCTGACCTGGTTGACCTGGGGCGTCACACCGCTGGTCCGCGTGAGCCGGTCGACCTGCTCCAGCGAGTAGTTGCTGACGCCGATCGCCCGGGCCCGGCCGGCCTCGCGGGCGGCGACGAAGCGCTCCCAGACGTCCTCCCCGGCGCCGCCGGGCGGCCAGTGGACCAGCCACAGGTCCACGGCGTCCACGCCGAGCGCGTCCAGCGACGCCGCCAGCGTCTGCTCCGCGCGGCCGGCCTCGCGGGGCGGCAGCTTGGTGGTGACGAAGACCTCGTCGCGGTCGACGCCGGAGTCGCGCAGGGCCCGGCCGACCTCGGGCTCGTTGCGGTACATCGTCGCGGTGTCCAGGTGCCGGTAGCCGGCGTCCAGGGCGGTCCGGACGGCGTCGTAGCAGGTGGGCCCGGTCATCTGCCAGGTGCCGAACCCGAGCAGCGGCATGGTGCCGCCGCCGGCGAGGGGCGCGGCGGGGACGGTCTCGGTCATGCCGGACCGGTGCCCGCGACCCGGCCCGCCGACACCCCGGCGCCGGCCGGTCCCGTCTGGTGGGATGGTCGGCGACGGACCGGCGACCGGCCGGCCCGCCGAGGAGGCCTGCTGTGCAGTACGTCGAGAACGTCATCGAGCTGGTCGGGAACACCCCGCTGGTCCGGCTGACGTCCGTCACCCGCGACCTCGGGCCGGACGCGCCCCTGGTGCTGGCCAAGGTGGAGTACCTCAACCCCGGCGGCTCGGTGAAGGACCGCATCGCCGTCCGGATGGTCGACGCCGCGGAGGCCAGCGGCGCGCTCCGGCCGGGCGGCACGATCGTGGAGCCCACCAGCGGCAACACCGGCATCGGTCTGGCGCTGGTCGCCCAGCAGCGCGGCTACCGCTGCGTCTTCGTCTGCCCCGACAAGGTCGGCAAGGAGAAGATCGACGTGCTGAAGGCCTACGGCGCCGAGGTGCACGTCTGCCCGACCGCTGTCGACCCCGCCGACCCGCGCTCCTACTACTCGGTCTCCGACCGGCTGGCCCGCGAGACGCCCGGCGGCTGGAAGCCCGACCAGTACGCCAACCCGGCCAACCCGCAGTCGCACTACGAGACGACCGGGCCGGAGATCTGGGCGCAGACCGACGGTCGGGTGACCTGCTTCGTCACCGG
>DASQNB010000578.1:0-4815 GCA_035645175.1 Geodermatophilus sp. | reverse complement strand
GCCGCCCAGACGACGAAGCCCAGGACGATGTCCAGCACGCCGAGGACGACGACCTGCGCCCACACCGGCGTCGCGGCGGGGACGAGGAACTGGGGCAGGACGGCGGCGAAGAACAGCACCGCCTTGGGGTTGAGCAGGTTGGTGAACAGCGCCTGGCCGAAGGCCGACCGGGGCGGGACGTCGTCCTCCGGCACCGACGGCGCACTGCTGGACCGGCGCAGGGTGGGCACGACCAGCCGGCCCCCGAGGTAGAGCAGGTAGAGCCCGCCGGCGACGCGGATCGCGGTCAGCACGTCGGGCTGGCGGGCCAGGACGACGGACAGCCCGCCCACGGCCAGCGCCAGGTGCACGCACAACCCGAGCTGGGCCCCGATCGCGGCAGCCGCACCAGCCCGCGGGCCCCGCGTGGCCGACCGCAGGATCACGGCCATGTCCGGCCCGGGAATCAGGTAGGCCACGGCCACGACCCCGACGAAGGCCCACCAGTTCAGCTCCACCCGGCGAGTGTCACCGGACCGGGCCCGGTGCGGCCAACCGACGGATCGACGCACGGGAGCGGGGTCTCACCGCGGCGGCCAGCGCGAGGAGACCGGCCGCCACGACGAAGGTCGCCGGGACGCCGGTCGTCCCGGCAACTGCACCGAGGACGGCCGCGCCGAGCGCCTGTCCTGCGGTCAGCCCGATGAAGACCACGGCCGCCGCCTGCCCGGCCGCGTGCGGCACCACCTCCACCGCCCAGGCGATGAGCACCCCGCTGAGCCCGACGAAGGCCGCGCCGAAGCAGGCCAGGGACAGGGCCGCGGTCGGCACGCTGGGGGAGGAGGCGAGCAGCACCACGGCGGCCGCGGCCACTCCGGCACCGATCGGCCAGGCGCCGCGCACGCCGACCCGGCCCACGAGGTGGCCGCTGAGCCCGCCGATCAGCCCCGCGGCGCCGAGCAGGCACCACAGCAGTCCGGTGACCCCGGCGGGCACGCCGGCCTGGGTGAGCAGGTCGCGGCCGAAGGTCCACACGGACGCCGAGCCGGCGCCGGCGACGACGGCCGCGACCAGCGGACGGCGCAGTACCGGCACCGTACGGCTGGCCCGTGCCGGCGCGCGGGTGCGGTGATCGACCGGCCACGCGGCGGACCGGTCGGCCCACCACGTGGAGAGCAGGGCCACGACGGCGAAGCCCGCCCACGCCCAGCGCCAGGCCGCCGGTGCGGCGAGGACGACCAACCCCCCGAGGACGACGCCGGCTCCGGTCCCGCTGTTGACGACGGCCTGCGCCCGCGGCTCGGCCTGCGGCGGGACCGTCGCGGCGACCGCCTCGACCAGCGCCGGGGTGGCGAAGCCGGCGCCACTGCCGGCGACGAGGACCCCGACGGTGAGCGCCTGCCACGACCACGCCGTCGCCACCACCGCCGAGCCCAGGGCTGCACAGCCGCCGGCCAGCCACAGCGCCGGTCGCGCCCGTCCGCGGGCGACCAGGTGCGCGGCCAGGGCCGCCGCCACGCAGTAGGCGACCAGGCTGCCCGAGGCGATCCCGCCGGCCGCCGCGGTGGACAACCCGAAGGCGGCGCGGAACTCCGGGAGGGTGAGTCCGTACCCGTACCGGGCCAACCCGTAGGTCGCCCCGATCACCGCGACCCCGGCCGGGACCAGCCAGCCCGAGGGATCGATCGTGGTCGTGGTCGGAATCCGTAACGATCGTTTCGCCATAACGTTCGTTACACTAGGCCGGTGTCCACCAAGTCCGCGAGTCGACCGGCGCGCGAGCGGCTGCTGGCTGCGGCGGCCGAGCTCTTCTACGAGGAGGGCATCGCCGCGACGGGGGTGGACGCCGTCCTCGCCCGCGCCGGCGTCTCGCCGTCCACGCTGTACGCCCACTTCCCGGGTAAGGACGCGTTGGTGGCGGCCTACCTCGAGGAGCATCACCGGAGGTGGGTGGCGACGTGGGACGAGGTGCTCGGCGAGCTCACCGACCCCGTCGACCGGTTGCTGTCGGTCTTCGACGCCCTGGCGCTGCACCGCACCCGGGAGGGCAACCGACGGGGCTGCGCCTTCCTCGCCGCGGCCACCGAACTGCCGGCCGGGCACCCGGCACAGGCGTGGCTGGAGGCCGACTCCCGCCTGCTCACCGACCGTCTGCGGGAGCTGGCGCTCGCCGCTGGTCTCCAGGACGCCGACGAGGTCGGGAGCGCGCTGCTGCTGCTCTACGACGGAGCGCTCGCGCGGTGGGCGCGCGACGCGACGGTCGCCGACCTCGCGCACGGGGACCCGCTGGCCCGCGCCCGCTCCCTCGCGGCCACCCACCTGGCGGCTCGCGTCTCCGACCGGCGCTGAGGCGTTCGCCGGCGCGCGTGCCGTGACGCCGGTGGGTCAGCTCCCCGGCTCGGACGTGCCGTGCCGGTCACCGCCCCGGTCAGCCGCACGTCGCCAGGGCGCACGTCGTCAGCCCCCACGTCCGCGGGCGACGCGGAAGCCGACGTCGTCGATGCGGTACGTCGGGTGGCTGCGGCGACGGACCGAGGCCCGGCAGCTCCAGTGCTCGTCGAACCAGCCCCCGCCGCGCAGCACGCGGTAGCTGCCGTAGACCTCGGGGTCGTACAGGTCCCAGCACCACTCCCAGACGTTGCCCAGCGTGTCGTGCAGGCCCCAGTCGTTCGGCTGCTTCCGGCCCACCTCCTGCGGCCGTCCGTGCGAGTTGCCCCGGTACCAGGCGACCGCGTCGAGGTCGCCGTACCGCGGACCGGTCGTCCCGGCCCGGCAGGCCCACTCCCACTCGGCCTCGGTCGGCAGCCGGTACCCGCCGGACGTGGCGTCCCACGTGACGTCGTCACCGGCCCTCCGGTAGGCAGGGGTGAGGCCCGCGCGCTCGGACAGGGCGTTGCAGAACCCGACCGCGTCCCACCACGACACGTTCTCGACCGGCAGCCGCTGCCCGCGACCTGCGCCCGGCCACCGGCCGGTGACCTCCGCGTACCCGCCCTGCGTCAGGGGGTGGACGGCCATCTCGAAGGAGGGCACGTCGACCCGCCAGCTCCTGCCGGTCCGCCGGTCGGAGAGGGTGATCGAACCCGCGGGGACGGCGACCATCCCAGGGGAGAGGGGCGGTTCCATGGCCGGCCGGACGGTACCGCTCGACGGGTCCGGCTAGGCACCCTCCGACGCCGGTGTGCTGCCGTCGGCGACGTGTCGACCGCCACGCGGGGTGCAGCCGCAGGCCGGCGGCGGAACCCGGTCCCGCCACGCGTGACCCCGTGTGCGGGTGCTCGGTGGCCGGGAGGACCTGCCGGCGTCCGCGCGATGAGTCCGGCGCGGCCGGCCGGTCCAACGGTGAGGACGGTCCCACCGAGGACGACGAGGATGGGAGCGCTGGAGGGCACACGGGATCGGGGGGTCGAGGCCGCCGTCGCACGAGCGGTCGCAGCGGCGGGGGAGCGTGCCGTCTCCGTCATCGGCGGCGCCGACCTCGACCGCCAGCTGCTCGCGGCCGGGCTGGTCGACGAGCTGCGCGTCGATGTCGTGCCCGTCCTCCTCGGCGACGGCCTGCGGCTGTTCGAGGGCACGGGCCGGGTCGCGCTGGAGAAGCTCGGCGTCGACGAGGTGGGGGTGCGCACCAGCCGGCGGTTCCGCGTACTGCGCCCTGAGGGACCGGCGTCAGCAGCTCGCCCAGAAGTCCTCGAGCACGGCGGCCGAACGCTGCGGGTCCTGCACCATCCACCAGTGGCCGAGGCCCTCGAGCACCTCGACCCGGGCGCCGGCACGGGCCGCGGCGCGGCGTCGCTGGGCGTCGCTGCCGACGAAGGAGTCCTCGGATGCGAGCAGCGCCAGGCCCGGACGCGCGGCGGCGGCCTCCAGCGAGCGGCCCGCCTCCGCCATGACCGGCTGGGCGGCCGACCGGTAGAGCGCGAGGACCGCCCGGCCCATGTCGTCGTCCTGCCCCGCGGCCACCTGCTCCGCCGTGGCAGGAGGGAGGCCGAAGGAGACCAGCCGGGCGGCCCGGTCGGCGAGGCTGCCGCCCAGCATCTGGGCGACGGACTCCTCGCCGACGCCGGGCTGCTGCCAGGCCTGCGCCAGGTCGTGCCAGACGTAGTCCTCGTCGAAGACGCCGATCGCGTCGCTGGCCCAGCTGCGCAGCAGGTCCGGACGGGTCATCGCGACAGCGACCACGTGGGCGCCGCCCCAGTCGTGGCCGACCAGGTCGACCGGCTCGCCGAGGCGCTCCAGCTCACCGACCAGCCAGTCGCGGTACTCCGGCACCGTCGCGCCGAAGCCCTCGGTCAGCGGCGCGCCGAAGCCGGGCGGGGCCAGCCGGACGACGTCCCGCTCCAGGGAGTCGACGAGCGGGTCCCACAGCGCCGGGGTCTCGGGGTTGCCGTGCACGAGGACGGTGGGTGCGTGCGTCACCGGACGGGCTCCTCTGCCGGGTCGGTGCCCAGCTCGCCAGCAGGGGCGGCAGTCGGGCGGTGGGCGAGTCGGGCTGGGCGGTGTAGACCACCAGGCGCTGGTCGGGGTCGTGCGGTGCGGTGACCACCTCGATGTCGAACTCGAGCGGCCCGGCAGTCGGGTGGTCGATGCGCTTGGCCACGGACACGTGGTCGCGGACGGCGTGGTCGTCCCACCACCGGGCGGCGTCGGGGTCGGTGCGGCGTAGGCCGGCGAGCCGCCGGTCGTGCGGACGGCAGGCGGTCTCCCGGCGCAGCGCGGCCATCGCGGAGGAGGCGAACTCCGCCCAGTTGCGGATGCGTTGCCGGGCCAGCGGGTCGCCGAACAGGTAGCGGACGAACGGCGTCCCCGGCACCAGGCGCCGGCCGAGCACGGCGTGCA
>DASQNB010000577.1:0-13021 GCA_035645175.1 Geodermatophilus sp. | reverse complement strand
GCGGACCCGCATCCGCTTCTCGGTCATGCCCGAGGACGACGCCAGGGTGCTCGACATCCGCACCAGCCGGGTCGCCGAGCGCATCGCCGCGGTCGACGACTTCGTCGAGGCCGGCTACGAGGTGCACCTCAACCTCTCCCCCGTCGTGCTGCGGGAGGGGTGGGAGGCCGACTGGGCGCAGCTGCTGCGCCGACTGGACGACGAGCTCTCCCCCGCGGCGAAGGCCCAGGCCGCCGCCGAGGTCATCCTGCTCACCCACAACCGGGACCTGCACCAGGTCAACCTGGGCTGGCACCCCAAGGCCGAGGAGCTGCTCTGGCGGCCGGACCTCCAGCAGCCCAAGCGCAGCCAGAACGGCAGCTGGAACGTGCGCTACCGCAACGACGTCAAGCGCGCCGGGGTCACGCGGGTGCAGGAGCTCGTCGCGGCGCACGCGCCGTGGCTGCGGATCCGCTACGCCTTCTGAGCACACCGGTGTCGACACGGCGACATGTCGACGCCCCGTGTCGGGTTACTGACGCAACGTGTGCGATCGTAGGCGGGAGTCCCGGGGAAGGGGTGAGGCGGTGATGACGCCCGATTCGACAGTCGCACTGGCTGCGCCGGCCCTGCTGGAAGCACTGCCGGACGCGGTCGTCGTCGCTGATCGAGAAGGCCGCATCGCCTACGTCAACCCCGCGATCCAGGCGCTGCTGGGCCACGAACCGGGAGCCCTGCTGGGACGCCCCCTCACCGTCCTCATGCCAGAGCGCCTCCGGCGAGGACACGGTGACGGCTTCGCGCGTTACGCGGCGACCGGGGAGGGCAAGCTCGTGGGGGCGACCACCCAGCTCCCGGCGCTGCACGCCTCGGGCCACGAGGTCGCGATCGACCTCACCATCTCGCGACTGCAGCAGACCGCCGCAGCGGGCGACGACGCACTGGTGGTCGCCGTCCTGCGTGACGCCAGCACGACGATCCTCCTCGAGCGGCAGTTCGAGGTCAGCCACTACCTCCGGGCCACCCTGCGGGTCACCGCCGCGCTGACCGAGGCGCGCGACGCCGACGTCGCCTTCCGCGACCTGCTGCCGACCCTGTGCACCGAGCTGGACTGGGACACCGCGACCCTGTGGCAGCCGGACGAGGCGACCGGGCGGCTACGGCACGCCGGAACGTGGACCGCTCCCGGTCAGGAGCCCGGCGCGCTGCACGCCGCCTCCAGCACGCACCGCTTCCGCCGTGGCATGGGCCTGCCCGGTCTCGTCTGGTCCCGCCGGGCACCGGCGGTTGTCGAAGACCTGTGGCGGGACCCCTGCTTCCTCCGGGCTCCGGCCGCGCGCATCGACGGCATCCGCAGCGCCGTGGCCTTTCCTGTACTGCGCGGGGACGACGTGCTGGCGGTCTGCGAGCTGTTCTCCCGCGAGGAGCGGCCGGTGCCCGCCGAGCTGCTCGACGTGCTGGCCCACGCCGGTCGCCAGATCGGCCAGTTCCTCGGCCGGCTGCGCGCCGAGTCCGAGGTCCGTCAGCTCGCCGACACCCTGCAGCGCAGCCTGCTGCCCTCGCACCTGCCGGCCATCCGCGGTGTCGAGCTCGCCGCGCGCTACCGGCCCGGCGGTGGCACCGGGCTGGTCGGTGGCGACACCTACGACGTCATGCCGCTGCCCGACGGCCGGTGGATGGTGCTGATCGCCGACGTCTGCGGCACCGGCGCCGAGGCCGCCGCCGTCACCGCACTGACCCGGCACACCGCGCGCGCGGCGGCCAGCCCCGCGGCCGAGACGACGGCCGGCCCGGCCGAGGTGCTGCGGGCGGTGAACACGGCCCTGCTGCGCGCCCAGACCGACGGCCCGCTGCGCTTCGTCACCGCCTGCTGCCTGGTGCTCGCCCCGGGCCCGGACGGCGTCCGCGCGACCGTCGGCGTCGCCGGTCACCCGCTGCCGGTGCTCGCCTGCCCCAACGGCCCGCGAGAGGTCGGGGTGCCCGGCCTCCCGCTCGGCATCACCCCCGACCTCGACGTGCCGGTCGTGGAGGTGGATCTGCCGCCGGGGACGACGATGGTCCTCTACACCGACGGGGTCACCGAGGCCCGCGACGACGCCGGGGAGCAGTTCGGCGAGGACGGGTTGAGGCGGGTGCTCGCCGGAGCCCCCGGGAGCGCGGAGGCGACCGTCGAGGCCATCACCGCCGCGGTCGAGGAGTGGCTGCGCACCTCCCGCTACGAGGCCGACGACCTCGCCGTCCTCGCCCTCGCCGTGCCGAGCTGAGCCCGCCCCCAAGGTGTCCCCGAGCTGGCCCCGTCCCGGGTCCCGTCCTCCCTCTCCGCCCCCGAGGTGCTGATCGGGACGACTGCCCACCCCGGCCGGATCCCGCGGGAAACGGTCGCCACACGGATGAGGGAACAGGAGTTGCCTCGAGGGTCCCCGGCGTCCCGGTCGTACCGTGGCGGCGTGGCGCGGGTGGCGGTGGTGGGCGCCGGCCTCGGCGCCCTGGCGGCCGCGGCCCGGCTGGCCGCCCTCGGCCACGCGGTGACGGTGCTGGAGCAGGCGCCGCAGGTCGGCGGCAAGCTCGGCTGGTACGCCCGCGACGGGCACGGCTTCGACACCGGACCGAGCCTGGTGACCCTCCCCCACCTCTACCGCGACCTGTTCACCGCCACCGGTGGCCCGCTCGAGGACGCCGTCGACCTGGTGCGCCTGGATCCCGCCGTGGCCTACCGCTTCGCCGACGGGACGCCGCTGTCCGTGCCCGGCGAGGCCGCTGCCGTCCCCGGCGCGCTGGACGCCGCGCTGGGGCCCGGGTCCGGCGCCCAGTGGGCGGCGCTCATGGCGCGGGCGGAGCGGATGTGGCAGGTGACCGAGCAGCCGTTCCTGCGTTCCCCGCTGGCCGGCGCGGCGACGCTGACCCGGCTGGCCCGCAGCGCCTCCGACGTCGCGACGGTCGCGCCGTGGCGGACGCTGCGCGGCCTGGGGACGGCGTACCTGCGCGACCCCCGGCTGCGCACCCTGCTCGACCGCTACGCCACCTACTCCGGCTCGGACCCGCGGCGGGCACCCGCGGTGCTGGCGACCGTGCCGTACGTGGAGCAGGCGTTCGGCTCCTGGTACGTGCGCGGCGGGCTGCGCCGGCTGGCCGAGGCGGTGGCGCAGCGGGCGGTCGAGCGCGGCGCGGTGGTGCGCACCGGGTGTGCGGTCGAGCAGGTGCTGGTCGAGGGCGGCCGGGCGGCCGGCGTGCGCCTGGCCGGCGGCGAGGTGGTGCGCGCCGACGTGGTCGTCTCGGGCGCGGACGCCGCGGCCCTGTACGCGGACCTGCTGCCGGCGTCCCGGCCCACCCGCGGCGTGCGGCACGACCTGGCCCGCAGCACGCCGTCGCTGTCGGGGTTCGTGCTGCTGCTGGCACTGCGCGGGCGGACACCCGGGCTGGCACACCACACCGTGCTCTTCCCCGAGGACTACGACGCCGAGTTCGACGCGGTCTTCGGCGTCGGCCGGCACCGCGGCGCACCGCAGCCGGTCGCCGACCCGACCGTCTACGTCAGCGCGCCCGACGACCCGGCGACCCGGCCCGACGACGACAGCGAGTCGTGGTTCGTCCTGGTCAACGCCCCGAGACTCGATCCGGCCGGCGGGGTGGCCTGGGACGCCCCGGGGCTGGCCGACCGGTACGCGCAGCGGGTGCTCGACGTCCTGGCCCGTCGTGGCCTCGACGTCCGCGACCGGGTGCGCTGGTGCGTGACCCGCACCCCGGCCGACCTCGAACGGGACACCCGCAGCGTCGGTGGCTCGATCTACGGGACGTCGAGCAACGGCGCCCGGGCGGCGTTCCTGCGCCCGGGCAACGCCTCGCCGATACCCGGCCTGTTCCTCGTCGGCGGCTCGTCGCACCCGGGTGGCGGGCTGCCGCTGGTGGCGCTGTCGGCGGAGATCGTCGCGGGCCTCGTCGGGCCGGCCTGAGCACTCACCCGGGGCGGACGGCGGACACCGCGACCAGCGGCGTGCCCGGCGCGATCCGCCGCGGCGCAGCCGGCTCGAGGCCCGCCTCTCGCAGCTGATCGACCAGCACGTCGACCTCCGGCAGCTCCATGGCCCCCTGCTGCGCCCGGAGCAGCAGGTCGAAGTGCCGGCTGACGAGCTGCGGCGTGGCCGCCGTCGTCACGACCAGCAGGATGCCACCCGGCGCGAGCAGCTCGGCGAGGCTCCGCAGCAGGGCGACCCGCTCACCGACCGGCACGTAGTAGACGACGTTGGCGAGCAGCACCAGGTCGAACGGGGACTCGTCGGCCAGGTCCCGGACGTCGGCCCGCAGGACCCGCGCCCGCTCCGCCAGCCCGCGGTCGGCCAGCGTGCGCCGGGCCAGCGCCGCGGCGTCCTCGTCAGTGTCGACGCCCACGCCCTCGGCCCCAGGCGCGGCCGCCAGCATCGTGGCCAGCTGGAGCCCCGCCCCGCAGCCGACGTCGAGCACCCGCCGCGGCGCTCCGGCGGTCACCGTCTCGCGGAGGACGGCGTCGACGAACGGCTCGAACGCCGCCGAGACCCGGGCGATGACGCCACCCTGCTCGACGACGTCCCGCCGTCGTGACCCGCCGGCCAGCACCGGCCCGAGCTCCCGGTACAGCCCGGTGTGGAACCCGGCGAACGCCTCGTAGGAGGCGCGCACCAGGTCGTCGTCCACCACGGCGCGCCCGCCCGCCGCCAGGGACCACCGGCCGCCCTCCTCGCGCGCCAGCCCGGCGGCGGCGAGGACCCGCAGGAACGCCGCCAGCAGGTCCTCTCCGGCCGCGCCCACGCGGCGGGCCAGCTCGGCGGTCGTCGCCGGACCGCCGGCCAGGGCGTCGAGCACCCCGGTGTCCAGGGCCGCCGCGCCGAGGCCCAGCCGGATGGCGGCCTGCCCGTCGCGGGTCACCCGGAGCCGGGTGCGGAGGTCCCCCGACCGCAGCAGCGTGAGCAGGGTGCGTGCACGGGACAGCCGGGCCATGGGCGCTCCTCCGGGTCGGCGGGGATCCAATCTCGTGCAACTGGCCGGTGGGCTGCCAGGGTCGCTGCCGATGCACCCCGACCCGCCGACCTCCCGCGAGGTGGAGGTGCCGGAGGATTGACGGGAGTTTGTTATAGTTGAGCTATAACAACTCGTCAGGAGGCCAGTGTGCAGCGCTCCCTGTTCGTCGCCGTCTCCGCACCCCTGCTGGCCGGTGCGGCGCTCGCCGCCGCCGCCCTGGGCTGGGCCGACCGGTTCCCGGCGGGGGTGGCGTCCCACATCGGCCCCGACGGCCGGATCGACGGCGTGGCCGCGACCGGGTCGTTCGCCGCCACCGGCCTCGCCGTCTGCGCCGGGCTGACGCTGCTGTGGGCGCTGCTGGTCCGCAGCGTGCGCCGCAACCCCGCCGGGCTGCGGTTGCTGTCCGCCGCCTCGTCCGGGTCGGCCGCCGTGGTCGCCGCGGGCGGGGTGGCGCTGCTCGTCACCAGCCTCGACCGCACGGACCTGCTGGGACGGTCCGCGCCTGGGTGGGTGCTCCCGCTGACCCTCGCCGCACTGGCCGGCGGCAGCGCCCTGGGGTGGTTCCTCGGCCGGTCCCCCGCGCCGGCCCGGACCCCGCAGCCACCGCCCGCCGAGGCGCCGCGGATCGACCTCCCGGTGGGCGGCCGCGCCGTGTGGACGCACGTCGTCGTCGCGGTCCCGATCGCCGTCGGCGCCCTGGCGGCGGCCGGGCTGGGGGTCGCGCTGACCGTGACCGCCGGTGCGGCGGCCGGGGCGCCGGCCCTGCTCGTGGCCGCGGCGCTGGCCGTGGGGACCTCCGCCCGGGTCACCGTCGACGCCACGGGGCTGACCGCACACCCCGGGCCGGTCCGGCGTCCTCGGTTGCACGTGCCGCTGGACCGCGTGGCGAGCGCCCGGAGGACCGACGTCCGCGCCACGGAGATGGGCGGATGGGGGGTGCGCATGCGCGGCGAGCGCACCGCCCTCCTGCTGCGCAGCGGCGAGGCGCTCGAGCTCGACCTCGCCGACGGTTCCCGCTTCCTCGTCACGGTGGACGACGCGGCGACCGCCGCCGCCCTGGTCAACACACTCGCCGAGCGGGCACGCCGGTGCTGATCGCGATCGACCCGGCCTCGCCCGTCCCGCTGGGCGACCAGGTGGCCGCGGCGGTGCGCCGTGGCATCGAGGACGGGACCGTCGGACCGGGTGACCGGCTGCCGGCCGCCCGTGACCTCGCCACGTCACTCGGCGTGAACGTGCACACCGTGCTGCGCGGCTACCAGCAGCTGCGCGACGAGGGGCTGGTCGAGCTGCGCCGCGGCCGCGGTGCGGTCGTCAGCGCGGCGGGGACGGCCGAGGGCGCCGAGCTCGCCGAGGCCGCGGGACGGCTGGCCGCCGCCGCCCGCCGCCTCGGCCTGGACGAGGACGACGTCCTCGACGCGGTCCGGCAGGCGCTGCGCCGCCCCGCGGCCCATCCGCGGGCCTGACGCCCGCAAGGGCGCTGGCCCCCCGCAGGGCCCCACCGCGAGCCTGCGAGTGGTGGGGGGCGGGGGGTCCTTTCTCAGCTGCGCGCGGCGCCGTAGCCGAGCAGCGCGGCCAGGCCGAGCGCGCTGCGCGGGGCGTAGGCCGTCCGCCACAGCCCGCCGTGCACCGCGGCGTACGCCTCGTCCTGCCAGGGCTGCTCGTGCGCCGGGCCCCCGCCGGTGTGCAGGTCGTGCACCAGCAGCGCGGCCATGAGCACGTTGGACGTCGCCGGGTCGAACACCTCGACGCCGAACCGGTGCGCCCCCGCGTAGGCCGCCGCCAGCGCGCGGTTCTTCAGCACCGAGCGGGTGCGGGTCGGCGGGGCGACGTTCATCGACACCGTCGTCCCGGCGGCCCGGGCGACGCTCGCCCGCCACCGCTGCAGCCGCTTGGCCAGCGCGTAGTTCGGCCCTTGCTGGGCCACCAGGCTGTCGACGACGCCGGGGTCGCTGCCGGGCAGGTACGCGCGCTGCAGCAGCCGCCCCGCTGAGAGCGTCCGCAGCGGCCGGCCGAGCAGCTTCGCCGGACGCGAGCGCCCGGCGTAGGCGCGCACCGACTGCGCCACCGTGTCCGCCGGGACGGCGAAGACGTCGGTCGGCGTGGCGAGGAAGGCCAGCGCCAGGTCGTCGCGGTCCGCGGCCAGCCGCACGGTCAGCGCATCGACCGCCGTCGACACCCGCACGTTCGTGGCGCCGTCGGCGTAGACGTAGTCCCCGAGCACCAGGCCACCCCGCAGTCCGGTCACCCAGTCGGCGACGGCGGGCACCTCGGTGATCAGGTCGGCCCCCGCGCGGGCGTCGCCCCCCACCGGGTACAGCAGCGTGCCCGCGCCGCGGCGGGCGGTGTCGAGCACCCGCTCCCACAGCGCCGGGCGGGGCAGGTCGACGCCGGCCACCCGGGCGCCCCAGCGCAGCAGGGCGGTCAGCGGCCCCATCTCCGCACCGGCGCCGAGCACGACGACGGTGGTGTCCGGCAGGGCCAGCCACTCCGGGTGCGCGACGACGGCGCGCACCGCCTCGGCGGCCGAGGGCTCCACGATCCCGCCCTCGACCCAGGTGTCCAGCCGGCGCAGCAGCGCGTCGCCGCGCAGCCGCTCGCCGCGGAAGGGCAGCGACAGCTCCCCCTCTGGCTCGGCGGTACCGGTCACCTCCTCCGTGGCGAGGACCCGGTCGGCGGGGACACCGACCAGGTCGCCCAGCGCGGTCTCCGCGCCGTCCGGGCCGGCCACCCGCATCCGCCGGTGCAGCGACGCCAGGCCCGCGTCGGCGATGGTCAGCGCCGCCTCCCGCGAGACCAGCCCCGCCTCCACCAGCCGGCGGAAGTGCGGCAGGTAGCCGGCCCGCCAGTTGGTCTCCCGCTCCGCGGCCCCGGCACCGGCCGGGTCGACCGGGCGCAGCGCGTCGGCGACGACGGCCCGCCCGAGCGCCGCGGTGCTGCGCCGCCCGTCCGGCCCCGCCGGGAACACGACCCCGACGTCGGTCACCGGTCGACCACCACCGGGGCGTCGACCGGGGCGCCGGCCTCGAGCCAGCGCAGCAGGGTCCGCGCGCCGAAGCCCGTGCCGCCCTTGACCACCTCGGCGTCGTCGGAGCCGGCGCGGGCGGGCCCCGCGACGTCCAGGTGCGCCCACGGCAGGTCGCCGGCGAAGGGCCGCAGGAACAGCGCGGCGGTCGTGCCCCCGGGGTTGCCCGGGGCGTTGTTGGCGTCGGCGACGGTGCTGTCCAGCAGGTCCGCGTGCTCCTCGGCCAGCGGCATCCGCCACACCGGCTCCCCGGCGTGCCCGGCGGCAGTGCGCAGCGCGTCGGCCAGCCCGTCGCTGGTCGCGTACAGCCCCGCGGTGCGGGTGCCGAGCGCGACCTTCATCGCCCCGGTCAGCGTGGCGACGTCGACCAGCACGGTGGCCCCCAGCTCCAGCCGCGCCCACGCCAGCCCGTCGGCGAGCACCATGCGGCCCTCGGCGTCGGTGTTGAGCACCTCCGTCGTCCGGCCGCCGACGTGCCGTACGACGTCGGCCGGGCGGTAGGACGAGCCCGAGACGGCGTTCTCCGCGGCCGGGACGACGGCGGTGACCGCGACCGGCAGCTCGAGGCGCGCCGCGGCGTCCACCGCGGCCAGGACGGCGGCGCCGCCGGCCATGTCGGTCTTCATCTCGCGCATCCCGGCGTTGGGCTTGATCGAGATCCCGCCGGTGTCGAAGGTGATGCCCTTGCCGACCAGCACCGGGTGCCCCGCGGCCGCCGTGGGGGACCGGTAGGTGGCCACCACGACGCGAGGCGGGCTGGCCGAGCCGCCCCCGACGGCCAGCACGCCGCCGAAGCCGCCGGCCCGCAGCTCCTCGGGGCCGAGCACGGTGACGCGAACGTGCGGCAACCTCCCCAGCCGCTCGACGGCCCGGTCGGCCAACCAGGCCGGGTCCTTGGTGTTGCTCGGCGTGTTGACCAGGTCGCGGGCCCACGCGACCGCCTGCCCGGTGACCTCGCCGGCCCGCGCGGCGGCGACGACCGCCGGGTCCGCGCCGTCGGCGGCGACGACCGTGACGGCCTCCAGCCGCGGCGGGTGCGGCGCCGAGGTCTCCCGGAACCGGTAGCCGGCCAGCAGCGCGGCCTCCACGGCTAGGCGCACCTCCTCCGCGCCCGCGGGGGCCGCGGCGTCGTCCAGCGGCAGCACCAGCCGGCGCGCGCCGTGCTCGGCGAGGGTCTGCGCGCGCCGGACGGCGGTGGCCACGTAGCTGCGCAGGTCCGGCAGCGTCGCGTCGCCGACCCCGACGGCGACCACGCTGCGCGGCCGGCGGCCGGGGACCGGGAGGTTGGTGACGTTCCCCGGCCGGCCGGTGTTGCCGGTGTCGGCCAGCGCACCGGCCAGCAGTCCGGCGTCGACCGGTGCACCCGCGGCGGTCAGCCAGGCGGGCAGCGCGGCGTCGGTGCCGACGGGCACGGCGAGGACGTCGTCCTCGCCGAGCGCCGGGAGAGCGGTGAGGACCTCGACCCGCGGCAACGGCGCGGCCCCGGTCGCCGGCGTGCTGCCGGCGGCCGGGGCCGTGTCGTCCAGCGCGGGGCTGCCCGGGGGCAGGCTCGCGGAGGTGTTCAGCTGGTCGCGCCCTTCAGTGCCTCGGAGAGCGCCGCGGCCTCGTCGGGCGAGAGCTCGACGACCAGGCGACCGCCGCCTTCGAGCGGTACGCGCATGACCAGGCCGCGCCCTTCCTTGGTGACCTCGAGGGGACCTTCACCCGTGCGCGGCTTCATGGCCGCCATGCGTGCCTCCTTCGTCGGCCGCGCGTGGCCCGTGGGCTGCGGCGCGGCGTCGTCGATGCTGTGAGCTCCGCTCACATGATCCCGTATCCCGGGCGCAGGTCCAACCCGAGCCCCCTCCAGGGGATGCCCATGGCCTGACTCCGCGCCGCGGTCCGCTCCTCGCTCGTTCCGCGCTGCGACGCTCCCGCGGCTGTCGTCAGGCGGTCGCCCGGAAGCAGGTCGCGACGTGGTCGTCGACCATCCCGGTGGCCTGCATGAGCGCGTAGGCGGTCGTCGGGCCGACGAAGACGAAGCCGCGGCGCTTGAGCTCCCGGGCCATCGCGACCGACTCCGGGCTGGTGGCCGGGACGTCAGCGAGGGTGGCCGGGCGCGGCCGCGGTCCGGTCGGCGCGAAGGACCACAGCAGCGCCGAGAGCCCCTCGGGGACCCGCTGCGCGGCGCGGGCGTTGCCGATCGCGGCGGCGATCTTGGCGCGGTTGCGGACGATGCCGGCGTCGGCGAGCAGCCGTGCCTCGTCGTCGGGACCGAACTCCGCCACCGCGTCGATCGAGAACCCGGCGAAGGCGGCCCGGAACGCCGGGCGCTTGCGCAGGATGGTGATCCAGGACAGCCCCGACTGGAACGCCTCGAGGCACAGCCGCTCGAACAGGGCGTCGTCGCCGTGCAGCGGCGTCCCCCACTCCTCGTCGTGGTAGGCCCTGTACATCTCTCGGGCGGCCTCGGGGGCGCTGTCCCCCCACGCACATCTGACCAGCTCGGCACGGCGGGTCCGGTCCACGTCGGCACGGTAGCCGGGGCCACCGACGGTCCCGGGTCAGCCCACGCCCACGCCCACGGCCCCGGTCGCGAGGTCCTTGGTGTAGAGGTCACGGACCCGGTTGGCGTCGGTCGCCGACAGCGGCTGGGACGTCGTCACCAGGACCCGGTCGCCGGTGAGCGCCAGCAGCCGGCCGTACTCGGCGGGCGTGATGGCACCGGTGGGGCCGGTGGTGGCCCGCCCGGCGGTGTCGGCGGTGACCAGCACCAGCGGCCCGGCGACGCCGCCCTCGAGGTCCCGGCGGTAGTGGTCGGTGTGGCCGTTGCCGTCGACCGGCAGCGCCGCCGCGGTGGTGGCGAAGAAGGCGTAGCGGCCGGTCGGGTCGAGCTCGACCTGGTGCTCCCACGTCGTCGTCTGCCCGCTGCCCAGGGGGACGACGGCGCCGGTGACCGTGTCGACGCGGTGGGCCAACCCGGTCGACCAGGTCTGGGACGGGAAGTTCGTGGTGACGCGGTTGGCGGTGACCAGGGCGACGTAGCGCCCGTCGTCGCTGACCGCGATGTCGCCGGTGTCGCGGTAGACCGAGAACGGGACGGTCCGGCCGGTCGCGGTGGTGACGGTGGAGACCACCCGCGCCTCCCCGGCGCCGGCCCCGGAGAGCGTCTTGCGGTACGCCTGCACGCCGATGGTGGTGTCGACGCCGAAGACGGCGAACCGGCCGTCGGGCGTGAGCGCGAGCGCCGGGCCGACGGCCTGGCCGGGCAGCTCGCCGCCCGCCGCGGTGGTCGAGACGCGGGTGACCACGCCGTCGGACAGCCGCTTGGCGAAGACGTCGACGCGGCCGTTGGTGTCACCGGCGACGAGGTCCGCGCGCGCCGAGTGGAACAGCACCAGGTCGCCGTCGGCCGACACCGCCACCGCCGGGCCGGTGGCGTACACCGACGCCGCGGTCTGCAGGAGGGTGCCGGCCACCGACGGCGAGGCGGTGCCGCCCCGCGGGGCGCTCACCAGCGTCCAGGTCCGGCCCGTGACGTCGAACCGGTAGACGTCGGCCAGCCGGTTGGTGTCGCGCGGGTCGAGGGCCGCGCTCGTGGCCAGGACGACGTACCGCCCGTCGTCGCTGACGGCCGGGACGCTGGTGTTCGTCGCGTCGTCCGCACCGGTGGCGCCGGCCGCCAGCGGGGCGATCCGCGTGCGGGTGCCGGCGGTGCGGTCGACGAGGTACAGCTCGTAGGCGGTGTTGGTGTCGGCCGGCTCGAGGCGGGCGCGGGTGCCGACGACGACGAACCGGCCGTCGCTGCTGGCCGCCACGCCGCCGCTCTCCCCCACCCCCTCGGCCGGGACGGTCACGGACACCGGGGCCACGGGCGTCACCGGGACGACGGCGGAGGGCGCCGAGACGTTGCCGGCGGCGTCCACCGCGACGACGGTGAAGCGGTACGCCGTCCCGTTGGTCAGGCCGGACACCGTCGCGGAGCTGTCCGGTGCGGCCACCGTCGCCGCGGTGCTGCCGTCCTCGGCCAGCACCCGGTGCTCGACGACGTCGGCCTCGGGTGCGGCGGTCCAGGTCACCACCGCCTGCTGGTCCTCCGGGGTGGCGGTGACGCCGGTCGGGGCGGCCGGCGGGGTGCGGTCGGTGGGGGTGGCGCTGGCGGTCGCCGGGTCCGAGGGGTTGCCCCGGACGTCGACGGCGACCAGCTCGTAGGTGTAGCTGGTCCCGTTGACGACGGCGGTGTCGGTGTAGGCGGTCCCGGTGGTCGTGGCGATCTGCACGCCGTCGCGCGTGAGCACGTACTCGTCGACGTCGGCCTCGGGACTCGCCGTCCAGGAGAGGGCGACCTGCCCGTCGCCGCCGTCGGCGGTGAAACCGGTGGGCACCGCGGGCGCGGTGCGGTCGGTCGGGGTCGCCGAGACGGCCGGAGAGGGGTCCGAGGCGTTGGCCGAGGTGTCGACCGCGACGACCTGGTAGCCGTACCGGCGGTCGTTGACCAGTCCGGTGTCCGTGTAGGCCGGGGTGGGGACGGTGGCGACCACGGCGCCGTCGCGCAGCACCAGGTAGCCGGCGAGGTCGGGCTCGGGATTCGCCGACCAGGTCAGCGTGACCCGGCCGTCGCCCGCGCTCGCGGTCAGCCCGGTGGGCGCCTCCGGTGCGGTGCGGTCGCCGGGGGTCTCCACGACCGCGGCGGTGGCCCCCGACCGGTTGCCGTGGGTGTCGACGGCGACGACCGCGTACGCGTGGGTCCCGTCGGCGGCCGGACCGCTGTCGACGTAGGAGGTCCCCGGGACCGTGGCCAGCTCGGCGCCGTCGCGCAGCACCACGTAGCCGGCGAGGTCCGGCTCGGTGTTCGCCGCCCAGGACAGGGTGACCTGCCCGTCGCCGCGGACGGCGGTCAGCCCGGTGGGTGCGGCCGGCGCGGTGAGGTCGGTGGGCGTGACGGCGACGGCGGCCGAGGGCGCGGACCGGTTCCCGTGTGTGTCCACCGCGACCAGCGCGTAGCTGTACGTGCGGTCGTTGACCAGGCCCGTGTCGGTGTACGCC
>DASQNB010000576.1:0-4142 GCA_035645175.1 Geodermatophilus sp. | reverse complement strand
ACACCGCCCGCGCCCGCGTGTACGGCGGACGTGACCAGGTGGCGCTCCTACACTCGGCCGCGTGGACACCGCCGTGACCGACCCCGTGGTCGGCCTCGTCCTCGAGGGGCGATACCTGCTCGAGGAGCGCCTCGCCCGGGGCGGGATGTCCACCGTCTACGCCGCCACCGACCTGCGGCTGCACCGCACGGTCGCGGTCAAGGTCATGGCCGAGCACCTGGCGCACGACCCCACGTTCGTCGACCGGTTCACCCGCGAGGCGCGGGCCGCGGCGATGCTCAGCCACCCCAACGTCGTCTCGGTCAGCGACCAGGGCAGCGACCAGGGCCTGGTGTTCCTCGTCATGGAGCTGGTCCGCGGACGCACGCTGCGCGACCTGCTGCAGGCCCGCGGCCGGCTGACCGTGGGCGAGGCCTTCGCCGTCCTGGAGCCGGTGCTGTCCGGGCTGACCGCCGCCCACCGCGCCGGCATCGTGCACCGCGACATCAAGCCCGAGAACGTGCTGATCGGCGCCGACGGCGTGGTGAAGGTCGCCGACTTCGGCCTGGCCCGGGCGCTCACCGGCACCGGGCAGACCAGCCACACCGGCGGCGTGCTCATCGGCACCGTCGCCTACCTCTCCCCCGAGCAGCTCGAGCGGGGCAAGGCCGACGCCCGCAGCGACGTCTACGCCGCCGGGGTCGTGCTGTTCGAGATGCTCACCGGCCACCCGCCCTACGGCGGGGACACCCCGCTGGCGGTGGCCTACCAGCACGTGCACCACGACGTGCCCAAGCCCTCCGACGAGGTGCCGGGCCTGCCGTGGGAGGTCGACGAGCTGGTCACCCGCACCACCCGTCGCGACCCCGCCGTCCGGCCGCTGGACGCCGGCGCGTTCCTGGCCGACCTGGAGGACGTGCGCGCCGACCTGCGCATCGAGCGCGTGCCGGTGCCCACTGGTCGCGACACCGCGAACCCCGCGACGCTGCGGCCGACCAACCGGCCCAGCCGCCCGCGGGACCCCAGCGACCCGGTCAAGCCGCGCACCGAGGTGCTCGGCCCGGGCGGCACCCGGCCCGGCCGGGGTTCCCGCACCTCGATGGCGCCGGGCACGGCCTCCGGCCCGGCTCCCGACACCGGCGGACGGCGGCCGGCCGTACCGCGGCCCGGCGTGCCCCCGCACATCCGCCGGCGCCGCGCCCGGCTGGCCGTCGCCCTCGTGCTGCTCACCGCGGTCACCATCGGGGCGGTCGGCTGGTGGCTGGGCTCCGGGCGCTGGACGACGGTGCCGCAACTGGTCGGCAGGGAGCAGGCCGCGGCCGTCGACCTGCTGCAGGAGGCGGGGTTGGACCCCGACTGCTGCGACGAGCAGTTCAGCGAGGAGGTCGCCGAGGGCGTGGTCATCTCCGCCGAGCCCGACGGCGGCGAGCTGATCCGCGGCTCCGACGTCCGGCTGGTGGTCTCCCGGGGCCCCGAGCGGTTCGAGGCCGACCCGGCGTGGGTCGGCGAGCCACTGGACGCGGTCCTCGCGTCGCTCGAGAACGTCCCGGTGGGCACCCGCGAGGTGCAGGACTACGACAACGAGGTGCCGGTCGGGCACGTCACCGGCTTCGACCCCGACCCCGGCACCGAGCTCAAGCGGGGCCAGGAGCTGGTCGTCTACGTCAGCCGCGGGCACGAGCCGGTGGCGGTGCCCGCCGTCGTCGGGCTCTCGCCCGAGGAGGCGACGGCCAACCTCGAGGCGCTGGAGTTCACGGTGGAGCGCACCGAGGGCCGCAGCGCCGACGTCGCGCCCGGTGAGGTCATGGCGGTCTCCCCGGCCGCGGGACAGCAGGCGCCCCACGAGAGCACCGTCACCCTCCAGGTGTCGGTCGGGCTGCCGCAGGTGCAGGTGCCCGACGTCGTCGGTCGCACCCAGGCCGAGGCCACCTCGCTGCTCCAGCAGGCCGGCCTCAAGGTCCAGGTGAGCGAGTTCTTCGGCGAGCGTGTCCTCCGGCAGAGCCCGGCCGCGGGCCAGACGGTCGAGATCGGCACCCCGGTGACCATCCTCGTGTCCTTCGGACAGGACTGAGGACGCTGGGCAGCACTGCAGGGGTGCCGCCGATCGGGGCGCACGTCCAGATCAGAGGCGGGCTGGCCACCGGCGGGTTGGCCTACACCGACGCCGTCGCCGCGCGCGCCGTGCAGGTCTTCGTCGGCAACCCCCGCGGCTGGCGGCTGACCCCCGGTGACCCGGCGCAGGACGCGCGGTTCACCGCCGGCTGCGCCGAGCGCGGCGTCCCGTCCTTCATCCACACGCCGTTCCTGGTCAACGTCGGCTCCCCCACCGAGGCCACCGTCGAGCAGTCGGTCGCGACCATCGCCCACAACCTGGCCCGCGGCGCCCAGCTGGGCTGCCGGGGCGTCGTCGTGCACGCGGGCTCCGCCGTCGGTGAGGACCGCTACGAGGACGCGCTGCGCCAGCTGCACGAGTGGCTGCTGCCGGTCCTCGAGGCCGCACCGGACGACGGCCCGCGGCTGCTGGTCGAGCCGACCGCCGGCGGCGGTCGGTCGCTGGCCGCCACCGTCGAGGACCTCGGCCCGTACTTCGCCGCGTTGGAACACCACCCGCTGCTGGGCGTCTGCTTCGACACCTGCCACGCCTGGGCGGCCGGCCACGACCTGACCGTGCCCGGCGGGACGGCGGCGACGCTCGACGCGCTGGAGACCACGGTCGGACCCGGCCGGCTGGGCCTGGTGCACGCCAACGACTCCCTCGACGAGTGCGGCTCCAAGCGGGACCGGCACACCACCATCGGGCAGGGCTCGATCGGGGTCGCGCCCTTCGCCGAGCTGCTGGCCCACCCGTCGATGGCCGGCGTCCCGGTCGTCGTCGAGACGCCCAGCGCCGACGACGGGCACGCGAGGGACATCGCGCTGCTCAACGACCTCGCGGTCCTCCGGACCGCACCGCGGCCAGGTGCCGTCCCCCTGGCGAGCTGAGCCGTTGCGTCGCGCCTGCGCGGACCCCTCCGGGGCCCACTCGGCGCGACGGGCCCCCGCCGCCTGACGCACCCGCTCCCAGCGGCACGGGGCGGCCGTCCCGACGTCCGGGCGCCAGCGTCGACCTGTTCCCACCCGGCGTCCGGGTCACCAGCGCCTGGCACACCGGCATGGACGGTGTGGCCACGATCAACGGCACGTCGATGGCCACGCCGCACGTGGGCACCGCGCTAACGCCCCAGCAGCTCGGCCAGGACGTCGGCGGCACGGTCGATCCCGGCGCGGTCGACGCCGAGGTTGGTCACCAGCCGCAGCCGGTGCGCGCTGGTCTGGCTGACCAGGACGCCCTGCGCCTTGGCCGCCTCGGCCACGACCGGCGCGGGGACGTCGTCCAGCCGCACCAGGTTGGTCTCCACGCCCGCCGGGTCCAGGCCGAGCCGCTTGGCCAGCAGCTGGGCGTGCTCGTGGTCCTCGGCCAGCCGGTCGAGGTGGTGGTCCAGCGCGTACAGCCCCGCCGCGGCGAGCACCCCGGCCTGGCGCATGCCGCCACCGAGCCGCTTGCGCCACAGCCGGGCGGCGGCGATCCGCTCGGCCGAGGCGACGAGCACCGAGCCGACCGGCGCGCCCAGCCCCTTGGACAGGCAGACCGAGGCGGTGTCGGCCAGCCGGCCGTAGGTCGCGAGGTCCACGCCCGAGGCGACCGAGGCGTTCCAGATCCGCGCGCCGTCGAGGTGCACGTTGACGCCGGCCTGCCGCGACCAGTCCCACAGCGCCTGCAGCTGGTCCAGCGGCTGCACCAGCCCGCCGCCCCGGTTGTGCGTGTTCTCCACGGCCACGGCCGCCGTCGCGGTGAGGTGCCAGTTGCCGTGCGGGCGGACCTGGTCGACCAGCTGCGCGGTGTCCAGCCGGCCGCCGTCGCTCACCACGGTCCGGGTGGAGATGCCGAACAGCACCGCGGCCGCGCCCATCTCGTAGGTGACGATGTGTGCCTCGGAGTCGCAGAGCACCTCCTGGCCGGGCTCGCAGACCAGGCGCAGGCCGATCTGGTTGCCCATCGTCCCCGACGGCACGAACAGCCCGGCCTCGTGGCCGAACAGCCCGGCGACCCGCTCCTCGAGGGCGCGGATGGTCGGGTCCTCGCCGTAGACGTCGTCCCCGACCTCGGCCTCGGCCATGGCCCG
>DASQNB010000575.1:0-2942 GCA_035645175.1 Geodermatophilus sp. | reverse complement strand
GCTGGCCGCCCTCGCCGAGGGCAGCTGGGGCGGCCCTGCGGTCGAGGCGCTGCGGCAGCCGGGTGCGGTCGTGCTCGCCGGCGAGCGGCTGGCCGAGTCCCCCGGCGCCTTCTCGGCCCTGACCGCACTCGCCCGCGCGACCGGCGCCCGGGTCGCCTGGGTGCCGCGGCGGGCCGGGGAGCGCGGTGCCGTCGAGGCCGGCGCGCTGCCGACCCTGCTGCCCGGCGGGCGCCCGGTCACCGACGCCGGCGCCCGTGCCCAGGTCGCCGCCGCCTGGGGCGTCGCCGAGCTGCCGAGCACCCCGGGTCGTGACACCACCGGCATCCTCACCGCCGTCACGCACGGGCAGCTCAAGGGTCTGCTCGTCGGCGGCGTCGACCCGGCCGACCTGCCCGATCCACAGCTGGCCGAGGCCGCGCTGGGCGACGCCGACTTCGTGGTCAGCCTGGAGCTGCTCCCGAGCGCGGTGACCGAGCACGCCGACGTCGTCCTGCCGGTGGCCGCCGCGCCGGAGAAGGCCGGGGCCTACCTGGACTGGGAGGGTCGGCTGCGCCCCTTCGACGCCACGCTGCACGGCACCGGGCAGCTGCCCGACGGCCGGGTCCTGCAGGGCCTGGCCGACGAGCTGGACGTCGACCTGCGGCTGCCCGCCCCCGAGGTGGCCCGCGCCGAGCTCGCCGCGCTGGGCGTGGTCGCCGAGCGCCCGCGGGTGGGCGGACTGGACGTCGCCCCGCCGGACGACCCCGACCTCGCCGAGGACCAGGCGGTGCTCGCGTCCTGGCGGCACCTGCTCGACGTCGGGACCCTGCAGCGCGACGAGCCCGAGCTGGCCGGCACCGCCCGCCCGGCGGTGGCCCGTCTCGGCAAGGACACCGCCCGCCGGCTGGGCCTGGCCGACGGCGACCGGGTCACCGTCTGCGGCGCGATGGGGGACCTCAGCCTGCCGGTGCTGGTCACCGAGATGCCCGACCAGGTGGTCTGGCTGCCGATGCGCTCACCGGGCAGCGAGCTGCGCACCCGGCTGGGCACCCCGCCCGGCGGCGTCGTCCGGCTCGCGACGACGTCCTCACCCACCCCGGCCACCGCTGCGTCGCCAGCCCACCCCACCACCCCGACGGGGGGTGCCGAGTGAACGTCCTGGCCGCGGTCGACCAGCCGACCCTCGAGGACTTCGGCACCGACGTCTGGTGGATCGTCCTCATCAAGGTCGTCGGCGTCTTCGTCGTCCTGGTGCTGCTGACGCTGTTCGCCATCGTGTTCGAGCGCAAGGTCGTCGCTCGGATGCAGCAGCGGATCGGCCCCAACCGGGTCGGCCCGCGCGGCTACCTGCAGAGCCTCGCCGACGGGCTGAAGCTGGCGTTCAAGGAAGACATCATGCCGGCGCTGGCGGACAAGCCGGTCTACTTCCTGGCCCCGGTCCTGGCCACCGTCCCGGCGTTCCTGGCCTTCTCGGTGATCCCGCTGGGCCCGGTGGTCAGCATCTTCGGCCAGCAGACGCCGCTGCAGCTCACCGACGCCCCCATCGGCGTCCTCGTCGTCCTGGCCTGCTCGGCCATGGGGATCTACGGCATCGTCCTGGGCGGGTGGGCGTCCGGCTCGACCTACCCGCTCCTGGGCTCGCTCCGCAGCGCCGCGCAGATGATCAGCTACGAGATCGCGATGGGGCTGTCGATCGTCGCGGTGTTCCTCTACGCGGGCTCGATGTCGACCTCGGAGATCGTCGCGGCGCAGGCAGACGGCAACCCGGTGTCCTTCTTCGGGTTCGAGGCCACCGGCCCGGGCTGGTTCGCCGTCCTGCTGCCGGTCTCCTTCGTCATCTACGTCATCGCCGTGGTGGGCGAGACCAACCGGGCGCCGTTCGACCTGCCCGAGGCCGAGAGCGAGCTGGTCGGCGGCTTCCACACCGAGTACTCGTCGCTGAAGTTCGCGCTGTTCTTCCTCGCCGAGTACATCAACATGGTCACCGTCTCCGCGCTGGCCGCGACGCTTTTCCTCGGCGGCTGGCGGGCACCGTGGCCGATCTCGATCTGGGACGGCGCCAACTCCGGCTGGTGGCCGCTGCTCTGGTTCTTCCTCAAGGTCGTGGCCGCGCTGTTCGTCTTCATCTGGCTGCGCGGCACGCTGCCCCGGCTGCGCTACGACCAGTTCATGCGCTTCGGGTGGAAGGTGCTCGTCCCGACCGCGCTGGTCTGGATCCTCGCGGTCGCCACGATGCGCACCGTCGCCCGCGAGGCCGACCTCTCCACCGGCCAGGTGGCGCTGTTCGTCGGCGTGCCGATCGCGCTGCTGGTCATCGCCGTGCTGCTGGTCGCCAGCCGGGCCAGCAACCGGGCCACCCGGCTCGCGGCCCGGGAGGCCGCGGCGGGCTCGATCCACCCGACCGACGCCGAGCCCGAGGTGCTGCCCCCCACCGGGCCGCGCCGCCGGCCGGCGCAGCCCACCGGTCCCAGCCGCGCCGAGGGCGGCTTCCCGATCCCGCCGATGGACCTCGCCGTCCCGCCCTCGCCGCGGCTGCGCAGCCGCGAGGCGGTCGCGCCCGACGGCACCGTGGTGGGCACCGGACGGCGCAGTGGCACCGGCACCCAGGAGGACGTCGATGTCTGAGCACGACCCGACAGTGACCGGCGAGGAGAAGGGGCTGGCGCAGGCCTCCCGCGGCGAGCTCCAGCGCCGCGGGGACGGCGGCGGCGCACCCGCCAAGCGGGCCAGCTGGCTGCCCGCACCCGGGCAGGGCTTCGGGGTCACCTTCGCGCAGATCTTCCGCAAGGTGACCACCGAGGAGTACCCCGAGGTGCCCAAGGTGACCAAGCCGCGCTACCACGGGCGGCACGTGCTCAACCGGCACCCCGACGGCCTGGAGAAGTGCGTCGGCTGCGAGCTGTGCGCCTGGGCCTGCCCGGCCGACGCGATCTACGTCGAGGGCGGGGACAACACCGAGGACG
>DASQNB010000574.1:0-1943 GCA_035645175.1 Geodermatophilus sp. | reverse complement strand
GGTCCCGAGGAGCCCGCGACGACGGCCTCGCGGCGGCGCGGCCCGCCCGTGACAGGGAGGATCGGACCCGTGACCACACGACGACTGGCGACCCTGCACGTCTGGGGCGTGCCCGGCCGGTCGGTGCCCGCCGCGCTGCTGCGCATGGCCACCGACCGGCGCGCACTGCGCCGCTCCCCCGGGCTGCGGTTCGCCAAGCTGCTGGGCACCGGCAGCGGGCGGACCTTCACCGTGCGCGACGCCGACCCCCGCCGGTGGGCGCTGCTGGCGGTCTGGGACGACGAGCGGTCGGCCGCCGCGTTCGAGGGCGGGGACGTCGTCCGCCGGTGGCAGCGGATCGCCGACGAGCAGTGGAGCGCCCGCATGCGCCCGCTGGCCGCCCGCGGCCGGTGGTCGCGCGAGGAGCCGTTCGGCAAGCCCTGGCCGCAGCGCTGGGACGGGCCGGTCGCGGCGGTCACCCGCGCCCGGCTCACCACGCGCAAGGCCGTGACCTTCTGGCGCGCCGTCCCCCCGGTCTCGGCCGACCTGCACGAGAGCCCCGGGCTGCGCCTGGCGCTCGGCATCGGTGAGGCCCCGCTCGGGCTGCAGGGCACGTTCAGCGTCTGGGACTCCGCGGCCGCGCTGAACTCCTTCGCCTACGACCGCGCCCCGCACGCCGCCGTCGTCACGCGGACCGCGCAGGAGGGCTGGTACGCCGAGGAGCTGTTCGCCCGGCTGGCGCTGCTCTCGGCCGAGGGGACGCTGGGCGGCCGGGACCCCCTCGGGTGACTACAGCCGGCAGGTGAGGTGGATCTCGTCGCGGTCGTCGCCCGGCGCCACCCGGATCGCCCCCGGCATCCGCCCGAACTCCCGGTAGCCCAGTTCCGCGTAGAAAGCCTCGAGGCCGGTGCCCCCACGCGCGGTGAGGTGCAGGAACTCCAGCCCCCGGGCGCGGGCGATGTCGTGGATGCCGGCCATGAGCACCCGGCCGAGGCCGCGGCCCTGGTGCTCGGGGCGCACCTGCACACGCAGCACCGTCGCCCAGTGCCGCCGCAGCGGGCTCACCGGCAGCGACAGCACGGCGAACCCCGCGACCTCGCCGTCGACCCGCAGCACGGCGATGACCTCCCGGCCCTGGTGCACCCGCTCGACGACCGCGTCGAGGTAGGGCGCGATCCCCGCCTCCGTCACCGGGGGGACGAAGCCGACCGACCCACCGGCGTTGCTCACGTCGGTCCAGCAGGTGAGCAGCTGAGCCCGGAGCCCGTCGTGGACGGTCGTGACCGGGCAGACCTCGGTGTGCACGTCGCCATCCTCCCTGGTGGACCGGCCGGCGGGCCCCCGGGAGCGGCCGGGTTCACCCGCTGGGGCCGAACCGCTCCACCCGGACGTCGGACGCGGGGACGCCGAACTCGACGAGCAACTGGCTGGCCGCCTCCGCGAACCCCGCCGACCCGCACACGTACGCCGTCTGGCCCGGCTCCCACAGCGGCACGAGGTCCGCGGCGGTCAACCGCCCGGCCCGGCGGACGCCGTGCGCCTCGCGCGTGGTCACCACCAGCGCCCCCGCCTCGAGCAGCTCGTCGGCGTAGGGCAGCTCGGCGAGGGTGCGGGTGGAGACGGCGATCCGCAGCAGGTCGGTGCGGCCGAGCGCGCGGGCGGTGCGCAGCATGGCCACCAGCGGGACGACGCCCGTACCGCCGCCGACCAGCAGGGCCGGAACCTCGCCGTCCCACACGAACCAGCCGCCGATCGGGCCGCGCACCTCCAGCCGGTCGCCGGGCTCGACGACGTCGGCGAGGAAGCCGGAGACCTCGCCGTCATCGAGGCGCTCGACGAACAGCTCGACCAGCGGGTCGCCGGGCGCGGAGGCCACCGAGTAGGAGCGCTGGGCGGTGTAGCCGTCCTCCGCGGTCAGCCGGACGACGTAGTGCTGGCCGGCCAGGTGCATCACCCGGTCGGGG
>DASQNB010000573.1:0-5731 GCA_035645175.1 Geodermatophilus sp. | reverse complement strand
GACGCCGACCCGTGGGACGTCGTCCAGAAGGCCCGGGACGTGGACCGGCCGACCACCCTGGACTACCTGCACACGGCGTTCGACGACTTCGTCGAGCTGCACGGTGACCGGGCCTTCGCCGACGACGCCGCCGTGGTCGGCGGGGTCGCCTCGATCGGCGGGCGCACCGTCGTCGTCATCGGCCAGGAGAAGGGCCACACCGTCCGCGAGCGGGTGGCCCGCAACTTCGGGATGCCGCACCCGGAGGGCTACCGCAAGGCGCTGCGGCTGCTCGACCACGCCGAGACCTTCGGGCTGCCGGTGGTCACCCTCGTCGACACCCCCGGTGCCCACCCGGGACCCGAGGCCGAGGAGCGCGGCCAGTCGCACGCGATCGCCGAGATCATCATGCGCAGCAGCCGGCTCCGGGTCCCCGTCGTGTCGGTGGTCACCGGGGAGGGCGGCAGCGGTGGCGCGCTCGCGCTGTGCACCTCCGACCGGCTGCTGGTCCTGCAGAACGCCTACCTGTCGGTGATCAGCCCCGAGGGCTGCGCGGCCATCCTGTGGCGGACGGCGGTGGCCGCACCGACCGCCGCCCGCGCCATGCGGCTGGGCGCAGCGCACCTCCGGGAGTCCGGGATCGCCACCTCGGTGGTGCCCGAGCCCCCGGGCGGCGCGCACACCGACCCGGCCGAGGCCGCCCGCCTCCTGCGCCAGGCCCTGCTCCGCGAGCTCGAGGACGTCTGCCGCCTCGACGTGGCGACGCTGCTGGACACCCGGTCCCGGCGGCTGGACCGCATCGGCGGGGACGACGACCGCGCCCTGCAGCCGGTGGAGGGATGACCGTGTCACCCAGCGAGCTGTCCCCGCGGATGAGCGCCACAGCACAGACCCCCGGGCCCACCCCCGAGACCGCCGACGAGAACCGGGACCTGCGCGACGAGGTCGTGGCGCTGGCCCGCAGCCTCCCCGGCGAGCTGCGCCGGCTCACCGTGCGCAACGGTGACCGCGCCATCGAGATCGAGTGGGCCGTCGACGCCCCGGCGACCGGGTCCCCCGCGGCACCGGCCCCGGCGGCCGGCTCCCCCACCCCCCGGGACGCCCCGGCCGCGACCCCCGACGCGGCGGAGGTCGCGGCGTCCGTCCGCTCCCCCCTCGTCGGCACCTTCTACGCGGCGCCGTCCCCCGGGGCCGACCCGTTCGTCCGCGTCGGCGACGAGGTCGAGCCGGGCCAGACCGTCGGGATCGTCGAGGCGATGAAGCTGATGAACCCGATCGTCGCGGACGAGGCCGGCGTGGTCGCCGAGGTCCTCGTCGGGGACGCCGAGTCCGTCGAGTACGACCAGGTCCTCATGCGGCTGCGGCCGACGGGGCGGGCCCGGTGATCGGCCGCCTGCTCGTCGCCAACCGCGGCGAGATCGCCGTCCGGGTCGCCCGTGCCTGCCGTGAGCTCGGCATCGAGGTCGTCGCCGTCTACTCGACCTCCGACCGCAACTCCGCCGTCGTCGACATGGCCGACGAGGCCGTGCACATCGGGCCGGCCGCGCCGCGGCGCAGCTACCTGCACGTGGCCAACATCGTGGAGGCGGCGCTGCGCACCGGCGCCGACGCCATCCACCCCGGGTACGGCTTCCTCTCCGAGGACCCGGACTTCGCCGAGATCTGCGCTGCGGAGGGGTTGACCTTCGTCGGCCCGCCGCCGGCGGTGATGCAGCAGATGGGCAACAAGGCGACCGCGCGCCGGCTCATGGCCGAGGCCGGGCTGCCGCTGCTGCCGGGCGTCGTCGAACCGGTCGGCACCGTCGACGAGGCGCGCGCGATCGCCGCGCGGATCGGCTACCCGGTGATCATCAAGGCGGCGGCAGGTGGCGGCGGACGCGGGATGACCGTGGTCCGCGACCCCGCCGACCTGGCCGACGCGTTCACCGCCACCCGGGCCACCGCCCGCGCGGTGTTCCGCGACCCGGCCGTCTACGTGGAGCGCCACCTGGCGCGGGCGCGGCACGTGGAGGTGCAGGTCCTCTGCGACACCCACGGCAACGGCGTCTCCCTCGGCGAGCGGGACTGCTCGCTGCAGCGGCGGCACCAGAAGCTCCTCGAGGAGGGGCCGGCCGGTCACCTCGGCCCGGAGCAGCGCGCGGAGCTGGGTCGGCTGGCCGTCCACGGCGCGCTGTCGGTGGGCTACACCGGCGCCGGGACGATGGAGTTCCTGGTCGACGAGGCCGGGTCGGCGTTCTTCATGGAGATGAACGCCCGGATCCAGGTGGAGCACCCGGTCACCGAGCTGCTCACCGGCGTGGACCTCGTCCGCGAGCAGATCCTGGTCGCCGCGGGCCGGCGCCTGCAGCTGCGCCAGGAGGACGTCGTCCCCCGGGGTGCGGCCATCGAGTGCCGGATCAACGCGGAGGACCCCACGCGGGGGTTCGCCCCGGCGCCGGGCCGGCTCGACGTGCTGCAGGTGCCCGACGGGCCGTGGACCCGGTTCGACACCGGCTACCGGCAGGGCGACACGGTGAGCCCGGACTACGACTCGCTGCTGGGCAAGCTCGTCGTCTGGGCCCCCGACCGGGAGCAGGCCATCCGCCGGATGGACCGCGCCCTGGCCGAGCTGCGGGTCGAGGGCCCCGGTGTGCACACCACCGTCGCCCTGCACCGGGCCCTGCTGCGCGACCCCGACGTCACCGCCGACCGGCACGACGTGCAGTTCCTCGACCGGCAGCTGCCCGAGGTGCTCGCCCGTGCCGCCGCCCTCGCCGACGCCCCGGCGCCCGGTCTCCCGGCCGCGGCCCGCGGCTCCCTCCAGCTCGTCCAGACCCCGACTGCGGACCCGCAGCCGGACGCCACCCCACCGGAAGGACCGACACCGTGCCCGACACGACCTTCACTCTCAGCGACCTCATGACCCTGCTCTCGGAGAAGGCCGGGCTGCCCACGACGTCGCACACGACCGACCCGGACGCCCGCTTCGCCGACATCGGCCTGGACTCGCTGGCCTTCCTGTCGATGCAGACCGAGCTGCAGGACCGCTACGGCGCCGAGATGCCCGACGACAGCCCGGACCACTACACGCTGGGCCAGATCGTCGAGCACGTCGACGCCGTCCAGAAGTCCGCCGGGATGGCCTGACCCCACCGGAGAGGAGACAACCCGTGAGCAGCACCCTCGAGCCGGGCACCGACACCGCCGGCCACACGGAGAACTCGATCTACATCGACGCCGACATCGACCACGTCTGGCGGATGACCAACGACCTGCCCTCGTGGCCGGACCTGTTCACCGAGTACGCCGAGGTCGAGATCCTCGCCTCGACCGACACCTGGTTCCGGTTCCGCCTCAAGATGCACCCGGACGAGAGCGGCCGGGTCTGGAGCTGGGTCTCCGAGCGTGAGCTCGACGAGGCCGCGCGCGAGGTCCGCGCCCGCCGGGTGGAGCCCGGGCCCTTCGAGTTCATGGACATCCGGTGGAACTACGCCCCCGAGGGGTCCGGCACCCGGATGCGGTGGGTCCAGGACTTCCGGATGCGCCCGGAGGCCCCCATCGACACCGAGGGCATGACCAAGCGGATCAACGCGAACAGCAAGGTCCAGATGGAGATCATCAAGGGCAAGGTCGAAGCCGCCGCCGGCAACGACGACGTGGGGTCGGCCGCGGAGCCGACGACGTGACCGGCGGCCCGTCCGTCGCCGTCGTCCTGGCCGGGGAGGCAGGTGTCCGCGCCGGTGCGGTCGACGCCTGGCTCCCCGACGGGGCGGCCCGACAGGTGGTGGACGAGGCCTCCGCCGTCGTGGGACGCGACGTGGCCACCTGGTGGCGGGACCCGCTGACCCTCAACTGCGACACCACGGCGGCCCACGTCGAGGTCGTCGTCAGCGGGGTCGCCGGCTACCGCAGCCTCACCGCGCGCGGCCTGCGCCCGGTCGTCGTCGCCGGCCACGGGGTGGGCGAGTACGCCGCCCTCGTGGCCGCCGGCGCGCTCCCGCTGGACCAGGTCGTCGAGCTGGTCCACTGGCGCGCCGAGCTGCTGTCGCTCTCGCCGCGCCCGTCCTGTGCGGGCATGGCAGCCGTCGTCGGACCCGGCGCCGCCGCCGTCGCCCGCGCGGTCGTCGACGACGTCGGCAGCACCGGCCCCCTGGCCGTCGCGTCCTACGACGGCCCCGCCCAGGTCGTGCTCGCCGGCGGGTGCGACGAGCTGGCCCGGGCTAAGGAGGCGGTGCTCGCCGCGGGGCTGGACATGGTCCGGCTGCCCGGGCGCCCCGCCTGCCACAGCCCGCTCGTGGCGCCGATCGCCGGCCACCTCGCCGCCGCGTTCGCCGACCTCGAGTGGTCCGAGCCCGACGTGCCGGTGGTGCCCAACGCCGACGGCCGGCCGACCCGGGACCCCGAGCAGCTGGCCCGGTGCCTGCAGGCACACCTGACCTCGACGGTGCAGTGGGAGGCGACCTCCCGCGCGCTGGTCGAGGCGGGCGCGACCGCGGTCGTCGAGGTGGCCGCCGTCCCCGTCCTCGGACCCCTGATCCGCCAGGTCCACCCCGACCTCCCGGTGCACCTCGCCGCCGGGCCCGGGACGCCGATCCCGACCACATCCCCGGAGCCCGCTCCCGCGGTGCCCGTCCCCACCGGAGGAGAGACATGACCACCATCCAGCACCCCCCGTCGGCGAAGGTGCGCTGCGGACCCACCGTCCACCGGGCCGACACGCCTCCCAACCGCCGGCGCGGCGGTGACATCCGGGTCCTGCTCTCGCCGGCCAGCGTCGGCGCGACCGCCGGCTTCCTGGGCACCCTCACCCTCGAGCCCGGCGAGGTCGTCACCGAGCACTGGCACCCGTACTCGGAGGAGTACCTCTACTGCCAGAGCGGCGACGTCCTGGTCACCCTGGACGGCGAGGAGCGGCGGCTGACCACCGAGTCCGCCGTGCACATCCCGCTCGGCGTCAAGCACCGCATCGTCAACGACACCGCTGCGACGGCGACCTTCGTCTTCTTCTGCGGCCCGCTGGCGCCGCGCCCGGAGCTGGGCCACGTGGACACCGAGCCCTCGCCGGGTTCGCTGGGCGCCCAGTGAGCGCCGATCGACGGCGGGTCGTCATCACCGGGATCGGCGTGGTGGCGCCCGGGTCCATGGGCCGGGAGGGCTTCTGGGACATGATCACCGCCGGCCGGACGGCGACCCGCCGGATCACCTTCTTCGACCCGAGCCGCTTCCGGTCGCAGGTGGCCGCCGAGGTGGACTTCGACGGCCGCAAGCTGGGCCTCACCGCCCAGGAGGTGCACCGCAACGACCGCTTCGTCCAGTTCGCGATGGTGGCCGCCGACGAGGCGGTCGCCGACAGCGGGCTGCGCATGGGGGTCGGCGGCGCCCCGGACGCACCGGAGCCCGAGCGGGTCGGGGTCACCATCGGCAGCGCCGTCGGGGCCACGACGCGGCTGGAGAACGAGTACGTCGACGTCAGCGACGCCGGCAAGCACTGGCTGGTCGACCCGCGCTACGCCTCGCGGTTCCTGCACCAGGCGCTGGTGCCCAGCTGCGCGGCCACCGAGGTGGCCGTGCGGTTCCGGGCGCAGGGCCCGGGGACGGTCGTGTCCACCGGCTGCACGTCGGGCATCGACGCGGTCGGCTACGGCAGCCAGCTGATCGAGGACGGCGACGCCGACGTGGTGCTCGCCGGTGCCAGCGACGCGCCGATCTCGCCGATCTCGATGGCCTGCTTCGACACCATCCGGGCGACGACGGGCAACAACGCCGACCCGGA